>JAFWXG010000256.1 GCA_017523005.1 Clostridia bacterium | reverse complement strand
TCTTATTAAAACAGCATCAATCAGGCTTTCCATTACTTTAGGAGGTTCTCCAAAACGGTCAATAAGTTCAGAGATAACTGTGTTCGCTTCATCTTCTGTTTCTATCTGTGAAATGGTTTTGTAAATATCAATCCTTGTATTTTCGTCAGAAATATAGCTTTCGGGAATGTAGCTGTCCTGTCTTAAATCTATAGTAATGGGCATTTCCTCCACGATTTCTTCATTATTTTTAAGCTGGCGCACAGCAGTTTCTAATAATCTTACATATAATTCGTAGCCGATTTGCTCGATATGACCATGTTGCTTTTGTCCAAGCAGATTTCCCGCGCCTCTTATTTCAAGGTCTTTCATAGCAAGCTTAAAGCCTGCACCGAACTCTGTATATTCCTTAATGGCGTTTAATCTCTTTTCTGCGACAGAGTCTAAAACTTTGTCTTTCTTTATTGTAAAATATGCATACGCAAACCTTGAAGAACGCCCAACTCTGCCTCTAATCTGATGGAGCTGTGCAAGACCAAATCTGTCAGCGTTATCAACAATAATGGTATTTACATTAGGAATATCAAGCCCTGTTTCGATAATGGTTGTGCAAATCAAAACATCAACTTCTCCGTTTATCACTTTAAGCATGATGTTTTCCATTTGAATTTGGGACATTCTTCCGTGTGCAACCGCAATACGAGCCTCTGGTACATACTGCTTGATTTTAGCAGCAAAACTGTCAATACTTTCCACGCGATTGTATAAGTAGTAAACCTGACCGTTTCTGCTTATTTCACGGCGAATTGCATTTGCAATTACTTCTGGATTGAATTCTAAAACATAGGTCTGAATGGGATGTCTGTCTTGTGGGGGTTCGCTTAACACACTCATATCCCTAAGTCCCGACATTGCCATTTTAAGTGTTCTTGGGATAGGGGTTGCAGTTAAAGTCAAAACATCTACATTGTTCTTTAGTGTCTTTAATTTTTCCTTGTGACTTACACCAAATCTTTGTTCTTCGTCAACAATTAAAAGTCCTAAATCTTTAAAGCCGATATCCTGTTGCAAAAGTCTGTGAGTTCCGATTACCATGTCACAAGTGCCGTTTTTCAAACGGCGTACTGTTTCTTCCTGTTGTTTTTTTGAACGAAATCTTGACAGCATCTCAATCTTTAGTGGATATTGGGAAAGACGCTGAACAAAATTTTCGTAATGTTGTTTGCATAAAAGGGTAGTGGGAACTAAATATGCGACCTGTTTTCCGTCCATCATGGCTTTAAACGCGGCACGAAGAGCGACTTCTGTTTTGCCGTATCCAACATCGCCGCAGATTAGTCTGTCCATGGGCTTTATGCTTTCCATGTCCTTTTTGACATCCGCGATTGCGGTAATCTGGTCTGCGGTTTCTTCATAAAGGAAAGAGTCTTCAAACTCATGTTGCCAGTTTGTGTCGGGAGAAAATGAGTATCCGTTTACATTTTCACGGGCAGCATAAAGATTTACAAGTTCTTTCGCTATTTCCGCAACTGCGGACTTAGCCTTTGCTTTAGTTCTGTTCCATTCTGTTCCGCCTAACTTGTTTACACGGATATGCTCGGTAGAACCAACATATTTATTGATTAAATTCAGCTGGTTTACAGGAACAAACAAGGCATCTGTGCCCTGATATTTAACTTTTAAATAATCCTTTGTAATATTTTCTACAGTAATTCTTTCAATACCGCTGTATATACCGATGCCGTGGCTTTGATGAACTACATAATCTCCCTCTTTGATGTCTGAAATACTTCGTATTGATGAGGCTTTTTTTCTCAAAGAAGTTTTCTTTTGTGATTCTCCTGAAAAAATCTTGTCGGATAGAATTACAGATGAAGTAAGAGGGTATTCAAACCCTTTTTGTAAAGTGCCCGAGGTTAAAGTTACCATACCTCGTTTAGGGATTTCATCAAGTTTTTCTGTGAACATACAGGGTATGCTTTTTGTCTGGAGTTCTGTAAGTAAATGTTTTGCTTTTGACGAATTTCCGCATGGAAGCACAACACGGTATTTCTGTGATACAAAATACGCTGCATCATCTGTAAGCAAATCTAAATTTCCGTTATATGACGATGAAGATTTGGTGTTTACAGATAAATTTGCTTTCGGGGAAAATTCTTTTGCAGATAATGTTAGGTTTGAAAGTGCAATTGTACCTGCTTTATACCCTTTTTTGATACAGGTGCTGTAGGCATCCATATAATAAGAAACCTGCATTTTATCTTGGTCGGTTATTACCGCCTTTTCCCGTGCAGACGCTATTGAGTCCTGTAAATTAGAGACTGCTTTTTCGTAAGATGCGTGCAGATGGTGTGGTTCTTCTAAGAAAAAGAAACAGTTTTCCGCAAAGTCCGAAAGTGTAGCAATGTTTTCAGAAAATTCCTCGTGTGCAGGAGTGATGTCTACATCTTTGCATGGCTCGGTTGAAAGCTGTGAGTCGGCATCAAACATACGGATAGTATCGATTTCTTCGTCAAAAAATTCAATTCTGTATGGGTTTAATGTGTTTTGAGGGAAAACATCTAATATTCCCCCTCGAACAGAAAACTGTCCTGGGGCTTCTACAATGTATTCATGCTTATATCCCATAGTTGTAAGTCTTTTTTCAAGCTCGGAAATTGAATATATTTGTCCGATTTTTAAGGTTATACGCCTGTTCTGATACGCAGTTTTTGAGATAATTTTCTGGCAAAAAGCCTCAATCGTGGTCACAACAAAATAATTTTTGTTATGAAGAAGCTTGTTAAGAACAGAAATTCGTTTTGCCGAATTTCCGCTGCTTTTTGCTTCAATTTCATAAAAAATCTGTTCTTTTTTGGGGAATAAATCGGTGTTTTCCTCTCCTGCAAAAAACTTTAAATCTTCTAACGCAAATCTTGCGGTAAGCGGGTCGGGAACAACATAAATCATATTCTTTTCAAAATCACGGCAAAGAGAATAAGCCAAGTGCAATTTCTGCGACTCGGCTGTGCCTGTAACTTTTATTGGAAATTGTTTTTTCGTGATTGAAGATAAAATTTCCTGATAGCTTTCTTGTTCACGAAGTAAGTCTAAGTATCCGTTGTTCATAAAATTTCCCCGTTGTATTTACTCATTGCGCTTGTAGGACTTACCCTAATAAATTCA
The DNA here is from genome assembly GCA_017523005.1 of Clostridia bacterium. Lineage (GTDB taxonomy): Bacteria > Bacillota > Clostridia > RGIG6154 > RGIG6154 > RGIG6154. Next base: position 11,494 of record JAFWXG010000256.1, on the reverse strand, counting down.
GATACAGCATCACATACTCTTTCAAGGACCTTGAATAAAGTTTCCTGTTCGGCTTTTGAAATTTTGCCTAAGACATAGTCTGCCAAATCTTTTTCAGGTTCGGGAGCGCCAACACCTATTTTCATTCTTGGAAAAGCTTCGGAATTAAGATGAGCAATAATTGACTTTAAGCCATTGTGTCCTCCGGCACTTCCTTTTGTTCTGATGCGTAAAGTACCGACAGGAAGAGAAATATCATCATGAATAACAATGATATTTTCAGGAGGAATTTTATAAAATGAAGCAGCTTCGCCTATTGATTCGCCACTTAAATTCATAAATGTAGACGGCTTTAAAAGCAAAACCTTTTTTGATTCGATTTTGCCTTCTCCTATAAGTCCTTTAAATTTTATTTTTGACACATCAATATTATGCTTTTGTGAAATATAATCAATGGCGGAAAAGCCAATGTTATGACGGGTAGCAAAATATTGTTTTCCCGGATTTCCGAGTCCTGCAATCAAATACATATTTTTCTCCTAAGGTTTATTTTATAACACTTAAAATAACAGAAATAATCTTGTCGGCAGAACTTGATATGTCTGTTTTTTCGGTATTTTCCATAATTTTATTTTTGCTTTGAAATGTAGTTATAACAGCGTCTAAAAAGACTTGTTCAGTAATATCGCTTTCGCTTAAATGTTTGGCAAAACCATGCTTTTCAAAAGATTTTGCATTTAAAATCTGGTCTCCGCGACTACCTCTTGCAAGCGGAATTAAAATGGCAGGTTTTTTAAGTGCTAAAAATTCAAATATAGTTGTAGCACCTGCACGGGAGATAAACAAATCTGTAGCTTGCATAACATGGGGGAGTTCGTCGTGAATGTACTCAAACTGAGCATAGCCTGTAACATTCAAAAGCTCATGATTTAGATTTCCTTTTCCGCAGATATGACAAATATCGAATGTTTTTAGGAGCGTATCTAAACAGTTTATAACTGTCTGGTTTAAAAATTGTGAGCCTTGACTTCCGCCTATTATAGTCAAAACAGGCTTTAAACCGTCAAATCCTAAAATAGATTAGCCTTTTTCTTTTTCAGCCTCAAAAATAGATTGACGGATAGGTATTCCTGTGCAAATAGTTTTGCTTGCGGGGAGGTGTTCTGTTGTTTCGGGGAATGCACAACAAATTTTATCAGCACAAGGAAGACACAATTTGTTAGCAAGTCCCGGTGTAAAATCAGACTCATGCAAAACAACAGGAATTTTACGCTTTTTAGCAGCCCACACAACAGGACAAGAAGCAAATCCACCCTTGCTGAATACAACATCGGGCTTTAAATCTTTCAATATTTTATCAGCTTCCAAAGTACCTTTAAGAATTCTTCCGATATCTTTTATGTTTTCCATATCAAGATATCTGCGAAGCTTTCCTGCTTTTATTTCATGAAAAGGAATGCCTTCTTTTTTTGCGAGTTCTTTTTCAATACTGTTTGTACCTATATAGTGAATTTCATCAAACCCAGCTTTTTTAAGAGCGGGGATAAGTGCGAGATTTGGGGTTACATGCCCTGCGGTACCGCCACCTGCTAAAACTATTTTCATTACATTTACTCCAATCCTTATTTTTTTGGTCAGTATATTTTATGTATTTTTAAGCTTACTGTCCATACTTCGGTATTGGATAGCTTCAAGCAAATGCTTTTTACTGATATTTTCGCTGTTATCTAAATCTGCAATAGTGCGGGCAACCTTTAATATGCGGTTATATGCACGGGCACTCAATCCGAGTTTTTCAAAAGCAGATTTTAATATTTTATTCTCTGCTTCGCCTAATTTGCAGTATTTTTCAATGTGAGAGTCAGACATTTGGGAATTTGTGAAAATTCCGTCATTTTCAAAGCGCTTTTTTTGAATGTCACGCGCATCACAAACACGCTTTTTGATTTCCTGAGAAGTAGCAACTGCTGGCGAATTGTCGCTTAAATCATCATATTTTATAGGATTTACTTCTATATGAATGTCCATTCTGTCAAGGAGTGGCCCGCTTATTTTTGACAAATATTGGTGAACCTGATGTGGTGTGCAGGTGCACTCATGGTAAGGGTCGTTCAAAAATCCGCAACGACAAGGGTTCATGGCGGTAATTAACATAATGTTACAAGGATAAGTAAGAGTGCTTGCAACACGGGATATTGTTATTTTAGAATCTTCTAAAGGCTGTCTTAAAACTTCCAATGTGTCTTTATGAAATTCGGGAAGTTCATCTAAAAATAAAACACCATGATGTGCAAGACTCACTTCGCCAGGGCGTGGAACACGCCCTCCTCCTGACATTCCGTTTGCCGAAATGGTGTGATGAGGACTGCGGAAGGGTCTTTCTGTAATCAATGGTGTTTTTGGTGGCAGAATACCGCTTATACTATGAATTTTTGTAACCTCCATGGACTCATCAAAAGTAAGGTCTGGAAGAATTGTAGGTAAGCGTTTTGCAAGCATGGTTTTTCCTGTGCCGGGGCTTCCTACCATAAGACAGTTGTGTCCTCCTGCTGCGGCAATTTCCAAAGCGCGTTTTGCACTTTCCTGACCTTTAACTTCTGCATAATCGATAGAAAGGCGTACTCTTTTCAATGAGTCAGCATTTTCAACTTTAAAAGGCAAAATTTCCGCTTCACCTGTTAAGTGGCGGATAAAATCTGTTAAATTTTTACAAGGATAAACCTTAAGACCGTCAACAACAGATGCTTCGGAAGCATTATTTTCGGGCACAAAAATACCCACCATACCTGCTTGTTTTGCGGCTATGGCGGCAGCTAAAATACCGTGTGCACTACGAAGCTCGCCGTTTAAAGACAATTCTCCTATAATCATGTGGTTTAAAAGAGCATCTTTTGGAATGAGCTTTAAACTGCATAATATTCCTGCGGCAATAGGGAAGTCGAACAAAGCCCCCTCTTTTTTGATTGATGCGGGCGCTAGGTTTATGGTATATTTCATAGGCGGAATTTGAATTTTTGAATTTTTGAGAGCGGAACGCACTCTCTCTTTACTTTCTTTCACTGCAGTGTCAGGCAGACCAACAATTTCAAAAGACGGAACACCCTTTGAAATGTCGGTTTCAACTTCTATTATGACACCGTCAATGCCTATGAATGCACAGCTGTTAATTTTTGTAATCAAGGTTTCACACACCTTTTATCGTAGTATTTATCACGAGAGCTGTGGCTTAAGCCACAGCTCAACTTAAGTTTACAGTAATGTTTTAATAAGCTCAGAGACCGAGTTCCATAAGTTTTCCATGTTTTTGTCTGCCTCTGCCTTTGTTTTTCCGTTTACAAACAAGTAGAACTTAATTTTAGGCTCTGTTCCTGACGGACGCACTACAAAATATGTTCCGTCTGACAATTCATAATACAAAACATCTGATTTAGGAAGAGTAAGTGCTTCTTCGGTATTATTTGCAAAATCAGTACGAACACCTTTAAGATAATCACGAACAGCAACAACTTTTGCATTTCCAAAAGCTTCGGGAACATTGTTTCTTAAATTATCAACAATTTCCTGACGCTTTTGAATACCTGAAATACCTTCTAATGTATAGGATTTCTGCATTTCTTTATAATATCCGTATTTTTCAAAAAGTTCCTGCAATCCTTCGTAAACTGTCATTCCTCTCATGGTGTACCAGGCAGCCATTTCAACAGTTAACATGGTAGCAACAACAGCGTCTTTATCACGCGCGTATGTTCCTGCAAGATATCCGTAGCTTTCTTCAAAACCGAATAAATATCTGTTTTCCTGATTTTTTTCTTCTAAATTTTTGATAATTTCGCCGATATACTTAAATCCTGTAAGAACATTATTCATTTTAATGCCATATTCATCACAGACTTTTTGAGCCATTTCGGTGGTTACAATAGTCTTAACAAGTACAGGGTTATCAGGGAGTATTCCTTTTCCTGCTCTTTGGGTTAGAATATAGTTGATTAAAAGCACGCCTACCTGATTTCCTGAAAGCGGGACATATTCGCCGTTTTGGTTTCTTACCATCAAGCCCATGCGGTCGCTGTCAGGGTCAGTACCGATTATCAAAGGCGAGCCTGTTTCTTTGGCGAGTTTAACAGAATAGCTGAAAACTTCAGGGTCTTCGGGGTTTGGACATTTTACTGTTGAGAAATTCGGGTCGGGAGCTTCCTGCTCGCGAACCACAAACACATTTTCAACCCCAAGCATACTTAAAATTTTGCGGACAAGTTTGTTACCTGCACCATGAAGCGGTGTATAAACGACTTTTAAGTTATCTCCTGCCTGCTTGATAAGTCCTGGATTTATGCTTTGAGCATAAACATTAGCTAAATAGGCTTCATCAACCTCTTTGCCTATATAGGCGATAAGACATGAATTATTGGCATCTAAAGTGTTTAACACCTTAACATCTTTAAAAATGTCAATCTTGTTGATATATTCAAGCACTTTGTCTGCATTTTGAGGAGGCATTTGAGCGCCGTCTTCCCAATATACTTTATATCCGTTGTATTTAGCAGGGTTATGACTTGCAGTAATAATAATACCTGCAATACAGTTTAAATGACGGATAGCAAACGAAAGCTCGGGGGTAGGGCGGAGTGCATCAAAAAGATATGCCTTGATACCGTTAGCAGCAAGTACTTTTGCCGCCTCTTGTGCAAAAGTGTTTGAATAAAGTCTTGAATCATACGCGATAGCAACACCGCGTTCTTTTGCTTTGTCGCCATGCTCTGCTATATCCATAGCAAGCCCCTGAGTCGCTTTTCTTACGGTGTAGATGTTCATACGGTTTGTGCCTGCTCCAATAATACCGCGCAAGCCTGCTGTGCCGAACGAAAGATTTTGATAAAATCTTTCGTTGATTTCCTGTTCATCATTTTCAATGTTTAAAAGCTCATTTTTTGTGTTCATATCCACAAAACCGCTTTCAAGCCAAAGTTTATATTGATTTAATGCATTATTCATAGACATATAATCCTTTCTTAAAGTGTAAAACAAACTCATACACTATATATTATATAACAAATATATTATAAAGTCAACAAAAATAAGAGTAAAACAGGTATATATTACCTTAAATTAAGGAATAATTTTTTTAAAGATAAAACTAATATGAAAACGAGGGAAAGTATGAAAAATACAAAGAACAAAAGAGTCATAATTTTATCATCGCCGTCTCCTTATTTTGAGCAGTGCATATTTATATTGAAGGAGAGAGTCATAAGCGAAGAAGAAAAGCTCTTAAATGAAGCAAGAGAAGTTGCGGAAAGCTATTCAAGACGCTGCAAAAAGAGTCATTCTCTGCTCTTTACCGAGCCAAAGAGCAAAAACAAATCGGGAATAATACTGGGCGGAATTTTGGTTTTTTGCTCAATATTGCTTGTAATTGTAAGTTTTTTATAAAATTTTACAAAAAAGGTATTTACAAACCGAAAAAGTTGTGGTATTATATGACTTGAACCGTTTGCATTGTAGTCGGAATCTCCGACCGCTACACTGTAAACAGGCGATTATATTATTATTTTTGGAGGTCTATAACTATGATGGACAAAGAATTAAAGCAATCAATTATTACAGAAAACAAATTGCATGATACTGATACCGGTTCTCCGGAAGTTCAGATTGCAATCCTCACAAACCGTATCAACCATTTGAATGAACATCTTAAAATCAACAAAAAAGATCATCATTCAAGACGCGGTCTTTTGAAAATGGTTGGTAAGAGAAGAGGCTTACTCAACTACTTACAGAAAAAGGATGTTGAGCGTTACAGAGCTATCATCGAAAAACTCGGTCTGAGAAAGTAATAGCAAATGCTGAGGGGGCTACGCAGGCTAACAAAAAATGTCTGCCGCCCTCTTTCTTTGGTTTTTATACTCTAAAAGTAAATGGAGAATTTAAAATGGGTTTATTAAAAAAAATTTATAATATACTGCCGGGTGGCAGGGAAAACGGACATTCGTCTGTTTCAAAAGAAAGGAACAATGATATGTTTAAAACATTCGAAACGACTCTTGCCGGTCGTCCGCTGGTTATTGAAACCGGCAAAATGGCAGGACTCGCGAACGGTTCGTGTTTGGTTCGTTACGGCGAAACAGCTGTACTTGCGACCGCAACTGCGTCTGCAAAACCTCGCGAGGGGGTAGATTTCTTCCCGTTAAGTGTTGACTACGAAGAAAAACTTTATTCAGTAGGTAAAATCCCTGGAAGCTTCATTAAGCGTGAAGGCCGTCCTACAGAAGCTGCAATTTTGGCTTCTCGTTGCATTGACCGTCCTATGCGTCCATTATTCCCTAAGGATTTAAGAAACGATGTATCTATCGTTACTACCGTAATGAGTGTTGACCAGGATAACTCTCCTGAAATCACTGCTATGATTGGTGCTGCAACAGCAGTTGCAATTTCCGATATTCCGTTCAACGGACCTGTATGTAGCGTGTTTGTTGGCTTGATTGACGGAAAACCTGTAATCAACCCCACCAAAGAACAGAGAGATCAAAGTACATTAGAGCTTACTTTATCTGCTACTATGGACAAGGTTGTTATGATTGAAGCAGGCGGTAAAGAAGTTCCTGAAGACCAGATGTTAGATGCAATCTTTGCAGGTCATGAAGCTGTAAAAGAATTGTGTAAATTTATCCAGAGCATCGCAGATGAAATTGGCAAAAAAGAAAAAATTCAGTATATTTCATGTGTTGTTGACGAGGATGTATATTCTGCAGTTGAAAATCTTGTAATTGACAAGGTTAAATATGCTTTAGATACTGATGATAAGCGTATCCGTGATGAGCGTATGGCAGTTGTAACAGAAGAAGTTCATTCTACTTTGGACGAGCAGTTCCCTGAAAGAGAAGCTATGCTCGACGAAGCACTTTATAAATTACAAAAGACTGTTGTTCGTCGTTGGATTTTAGACGAAGGAAAGCGTGTTGACGGCAGAAGACTTGATGAAATCAGACCTTTGTCTGCAGAAGTTGGCTTGTTGCCAAGACCTCATGGTACAGGTATGTTTACCCGTGGCCAGACACAGGTATTAACTGTTGCAACATTAGGTACTGTAAGTGAAATTCAGATGCTCGATGGTATTGATTTGGAAGAATCAAAGCGTTATATGCATCATTATAACTTCCCATCATATTCCGTTGGCGAAACCCGTCCTTCAAGAGGACCCGGCCGTCGTGAAATCGGTCATGGTGCGTTGGCAGAGAGAGCGTTGTTGCCTGTAATTCCTTCTGTTGAAGAATTCCCGTATGCAATTCGTTTGGTATCTGAAGTATTATCTTCTAACGGTTCTACTTCACAGGCATCTGTTTGCGGTTCAACACTTGCTTTGATGGACGCAGGTGTTCCGATTAAAGAGCCTGTTGCAGGTATCTCTGTAGGTTTGGTAACAGAAGGCGACCGCTTTATTGAAATGCTTGATATTCAGGGTCTTGAAGACTTCTTTGGCGATATGGACTTTAAGGTAGCAGGTACTAAAAACGGTATTACTGCAATTCAGGTTGATATCAAAATCGACGGTTTGACACCTGAAATTATCAAAACTGCTTTGGAAATGACCAAAAAGGGCAGACTTGACATCTTAAATGATGTAATGCTCCCTGTAATTCCTGAGCCAAGAGCACAGCTTTCAAAATATGCTCCAAAAATCATTCAGTACAAGATTGATGTTGAAAAAATCCGTGAAGTTATCGGACCCGGCGGTAAAGTTATTCAAAAGATTATTGCTGATACAAGCGTTAAAATCGATATTGAAGATGACGGTAATGTATTTATCGCAACTAACGACCAGGAAGCAGGAGATGCTGCACTTGAAATTATCAAGGGTATCGTAGCAGAGCCTGAAGTTGGTACAATTTACAAAGGCAAAGTTACAAGAATTATGGACTTTGGTGCATTTGTTGAATTCTTGCCTGGTAAAGAAGGTTTGGTTCACATTTCAAAGCTCGATCACAAGAGAGTTGAAAAAGTAACAGATGTTGTTAGCGAAGGCGATATCATCAATGTTAAATTGGTTGAAATCGACAAGCAGGGAAGAATGAACTTGTCAAGAAAAGACACACTCCCAAAGCCACAGAAAGAAGATAAAGAAGTAACAGAATAATGTGGAATGTTAAAAATGCCCAGACCGCAAAAATGCAGGAACTTTAAAGAAGTGAGCATTGGTTTTTGAGTTTAAAACATAATGTAGAAAGCTCTCAAAAAAGTTGAGAGCTTTCTTTTTATTTATGCATTTTTGCTATGAACAAACTTCACCTCTCGGCGTATAAACATACGCCTTCGGGTAATCCCTATGGGTTCAGTTTGTCCATTCTGAATATTTTTTCCTATTCCTTTTTTAAGAGTTTTATTTGCTTGACAAAATCATTAAAATATACTAAAATATAATGTATACAGTATATGAAAAATTTGGAGGAAGACCGTGGATAAGAAAAAAGTTATGCTGGTATTCGGCACTCGCCCCGAAGCGATTAAAATGTGTCCGTTGGTAAAAGAACTTAAAACCAGAGAAAGCCTTGAAACACTGGTATGTGTAACAGGTCAGCACCGTCAGATGCTTGACCAGGTTTTAAAGGCTTTTGATGTAGAACCTGATTTTGACTTATCAATCATGAAGGACAAGCAGACCTTGTTTGATGTAACAACTAACATCTTAACAAGAATTAAGGAAGTGCTTGAAGAGGTTAAGCCGTCAGTTGTTTTGGTGCATGGCGATACCACAACGACTTTTGCAACAGCACTTGCTTGTTTTTATCTGCAAATTCCTGTAGGTCATGTAGAAGCGGGTCTTCGTACATATAACATCTATTCCCCTTATCCCGAAGAGTTTAACCGTCAGGCTGTAGGAATAGTTTCAAAATTCAATTTTTCTCCAACAGAGCTTTCTAAAGAAAACCTCTTGAAAGAGGGTAAGGCACCTGAAAGTATCTATGTTACAGGAAATACTGCTATTGATGCTCTTAAAACAACTGTTCGTGATGACTATACACATGAACATATCGAGTGGGCAAAGGGCAGTCGTTTAATTACGCTTACAGCACATCGTCGTGAGAATTTAGGCGAGCCTATGAGAAATATGTTTCGTGCAATCAAAAGGATTATTGATGAATTTGACGATGTGAAAGCAGTATACCCTATTCACATGAACCCTGTTGTGCGTGAAGCGGCACACGAAATTTTCGGCGACGATGACAGAATAAGAATTATTGAGCCGTTAGAGGTTTTGGATTTCCATAATTTCCTTTCAAGAAGCTACCTGATTTTAACAGATAGTGGCGGAATTCAGGAAGAAGCTCCGTCTTTGGGAAAACCCGTTTTGGTTATGAGAGATACAACCGAGCGCCCCGAGGGTATTGCGGCAGGTACACTTAAATTGGTAGGTACAGACGAAGAAGTTATCTACAATTCTTTCAAAGAATTACTGATAAACAAAGAAGAATATGAAAAAATGAGCCATGCAAGCAATCCCTATGGCGATGGTTTTGCGTGCAAGCGTATAGCAGATATTTTAGAACAAAATCTTTAAAATTTTACGGCAGGGATTAAACAAATCTTTGCCGTATTTTGATGTGGGGGAAGGTATGAGAAAGCAGGAATTAAACATTTTAAATGTGATATTATGCGTGCTTGTAATATTCATTCATGCTTCGGGTGCTGTTATAAGCGGTCCCGAAGACAGTATTGCATACAAAACTATTTTCCCGCTTTGGAATTTAGCAACTGTTGCAGTCCCTGCGTTTATCTTTTTATCGGGATTAAAGTCAGGTCTTAATGCAGAAGAATTCACTTTAAAAAGCTACGGCATATTTGTTGTTAAGAAATTCAAGAAAATTTATTTGCCATATTTAGTGTGGGTTGTTTTGTATTATTTATGGTTTATATCTCAAGGGTATTTTGCATTTTCGGGACTTGAACTTTTAAAATACATTTTAAACGGAACACTTGCCGCACACTTTTATTTTGTTATTATTATAATGCAATTTTATTTGCTTTTGCCCATAATACTAAAAGCAACAGATAAATTTTCTTCCATAACAGTTTTGGGTGTAACATTTTTGACAACTGCAATTTGTGAACAATTTTTGCCAACCATAATTTACAACTTGTCAGACAGAAAGTTGAATTTTGTTTACAATGACCGTCTGTTTTTAAGTTATCTGTTTTATTATGTGTTTGGAATAATAAGCGCTAAAAATTACGACAAATTTGTAAAATTTTGCAAAAACAAGCTTGTTCTCAGTTCCTGTATCATAATGGGAGTTTTATTCTGCATAAGTTATAAGAGTCCCTTTTATAACATATCAAAGCTTTTCTTCTGCACATTTGCAATACCATGCCTGATTGCTTTTTCAAGAAGAATATCAAGCTTTAAGATGTTTAGAACAAAGGCCTTCAAAGCGATAAATTCTGCAACATACAATATTTATTTGTCACATCTTCTAATTATGCAGATAATAGATACTTATGTAGTATCGGCAATTTCGGAAAGACTTTTAGTATCTTTTTGTATTAGATTTCCACTGTTGCTTATTCTTTCGTTCGGGTTGTGGAGTCTAAGGGTTAAAAAGATGTAAAACCTCTGCTTACAACTTGACTTTACACTTTAATTATGCTAAAATAATAACATTATATTTATAAAGGAGAATGCTTTTTGATACCTGCACTTATTTTGTTCATAGTAACTTATGTTTTGATGATGGTATTCCAGAAATACCGTCCACACATCGCAATCGGATCTGCGCTTGTTTTTATTGTTTGCGGAATGATTCCGCTCGATAAAGTATTCGGTTATGTAGACTTTAATGTCCTTTTGATGATTGCAGGTACTATGGGTACTGTAGCACTCATGATTGAGTCTAAGATGCCCGCGCTTATGGCGGATGTGATTATTGAAAAAGTTCCAAATGTAAAGTGGGCTATTGTAACTTTGTCAATCTTTGCAGGCATAGTTTCGGCGTTTATTGATAATGTAGCAACTGTACTTATGATTGCGCCTATTGCACTTGCAATTTCTAAAAAACTAAATATCAGTCCCGTGGGTATGATTATTGCGATTGCGGTTTCATCAAATCTTCAGGGCGCTGCAACTTTAGTAGGCGATACAACATCAATTCTGCTTGGCGGATACGCGGATATGAATTTCCTTGATTTCTTTGTTTATAACGGCAAACCCGGCATTTTCTTTGCTGTTGAATTAGGTGCGGTTGTTTCTGCTCTTATTCTTCTTGTGTTTTTCCGCAAAGAAACAAGTAAAATAGATACAGGTGAAAGAACAGTCGTGACAGATTATGTGCCTACAGTTTTGATGCTTGGAACAATCGTTCTTTTAATAATTGCGTCATTTATTCCAAACACACCAAAACTTATAAATAACCCAGATCACCTTTGCCAAAAGCTGACGGTCTTCATTGTTCAGCACAATGTCCGGATACCGGGGTTCTCCCCCCAGATCTTCCTCATAATAGAGGAAGGGTTCTTCCGGCATGGC
>JAFWXG010000255.1 GCA_017523005.1 Clostridia bacterium | reverse complement strand
TTTCTTGCTTTTTTGTTGCTTTTGTGGTAAAATAAAATGATAAAAGATGTTTTATAGTTGGAGGAGACAAAAAATGGTCAGAAGTATGACAGGATACGGTAAAAGCTCTGCAGTTTTGCCAACAAAAGAGATTGAAGCAGAAGTTAAATCCGTTAATCACAGATATTTAGATTTGAATTTCAGAATGCCTAAATATTTAAGTTTTATTGAAGAAAGAATTCGTAAAATGACGAGCGAGTATACTACACGCGGTAAGATAGATATAAGCATAAACATTTCGTCAGGAGAAGAAAGCGGAAAAACTATTACACTTGACAAGGACCTTGCGCTGGAATACATGAAAGCGTTTAAAGAATTGTCTGAACTGACAGGACTTGAGCAGGATGTATCATTATCAAGATTTATGTCTACAGATGTAATGCGAATTGAACATAAAGAGCAGGACGATGAAGAACTATGGAATGAAATTTTACCTGTTTTAACTCAGGCATTTGAAAGTTACAATGAGTTTCGTGCACAAGAGGGTGAACGCTTAAAAAACGACATTCTGTCAAAGACTGATGAAATATTAGAATATGTTTCAAAAATAGAAGTCATTTCTCCTGAAACTGTCAAAGAATACAGAGAGAAACTCTATAACAGAGTAAAGGAAGCAGTGTCGTCAATGGTAGAAATTGACGAAACTCGAATTTTGACAGAGGTTGCAATTTATACCGACAAAACTTGTGTTGATGAAGAAATTGTACGCTTGAAAAGTCATGTAGAAGCGGTAAAAAGCGTTTTGAATACAGGATTTGAGGCAGGAAAGAAACTTGATTTCATCATTCAGGAAATGAACAGAGAAATCAATACTATAGGTTCAAAAGCAAATGAACTTAAAATTGCCGAGATTGTTATAGAAGTTAAAACTCTTATAGAAAAAATAAGAGAACAAATCCAAAATATTGAGTGAGGGGTACTTATGCAACTTATAAATGTTGGGTATGATAACTACATAGCATCAGACAGAATTTTAGCTGTAATCAAACCCGATTCAGCACCTATCAGAAGAATGATTCAGGATAATAAGGAATTAGGAAGGGTAGTCGATGCTACATTCGGACGAGGCACAAAAACTCTTATTGTTATGGATAACGGGTATTTGGTCTTATCTGCGTTATCGCCTGAAAGCATATCTAAGCTTGCCGGAACGGAGGTCAATAACAATGATTGAAAACAAAAGAGGACTTCTTCTTGTTATATCGGGTCCGTCAGGGGTTGGTAAAGGAACAATTTGCAAAGAACTTTTAAATGATTCAACAATTCTTTCTGTTTCTGCAACTACAAGAAATCCACGAGACGGCGAAGAGAACGGTGTAAGTTATTTCTTTTACGACAAGGAAAAATTTAAAACCATGATTGAAAATGACGAGCTGATGGAATGGGCAGAATACTGCGGAAACTTCTACGGAACTCCAAAAGCTTTTGTTGAAAGCAAACTTGACGAAGGTAAAAATGTTATTTTAGAAATTGAAGTCCAAGGCGCAATGAAGGTTAAAGAAAAATATCCTGAGGGTGTGTACATATTCATTTTACCACCATCACTTGAAGAACTTAAAAACAGAATTATAGGCAGAGGAACAGAAGACGAAAGCGTAATTGAGACACGAATGAATCAGGTTACAAGAGAGCTTTCTTTTGCAAGTGAATATAATTATTTTGTTGAAAATGATAAAATAGAAAATGCAGTAAAAAAAATCAATGCAATAATTGAAGCTGAAAAAGCAAAATCTGACCGCTGTTCAGCACAGTTAATATAAAAATAAATGCCAAAAGGCAGATTGGAGAAAATTATTATGATGATTAAACCAACAGTAAGTGATTTAGTAAAGAAAACAGAAAGCCGTTATTCTTTAGTAATTGCTGTAGCAAAGCGTGCCCGCCAGTTATCAGATGGTGCAGAAGCATTAGCCGAAGCGGGAAGCGATAAATTTGTATCTATTGCAATAAATGAAATAGACCAGGACAAGGTTATGATTTTCTCTAACCAGGGACTTAACTTATAATACTATGATAAAGGTTGCCAATGTAATTATTAACAATTCAGCTCATGCGGTTGATAAAGGTTTCTTTTATAAATGTGATATGCCATTTTCGGCGGGAGACTGGGTAAAAGTAC
>JAFWXG010000254.1 GCA_017523005.1 Clostridia bacterium | reverse complement strand
TTGACAAACAGACCGCCCGTCTTTTTAAGAGAGATAATAAGACGGCGGGAAAACTTTGCTTCTCGAGTCAAAAATTTGCCAAGCGTATATTTGTCTGTCACATCTTTTACTATAAATTCCATATCCATATCACTATTTTATCATTATTATAAAATTTTTTCAACTTTTTTAAAAAAAGTGTTGACAAACAAAAAAATATATGCTATTATAATGTTGTAATCATTACAAAGTTGAAATAATTACAAAAAGGTGGTGAAAGTGTGAATGCATTACAGATATTGCACGACAAAAAAATAAGGCCATCGGGATTAAGGCTTAAGATATTAGATTATATCTTAAATCACAAGACCCATCCTACAATTGACGAGATATATGAAGCATTGATTGAAGACAATCCGACACTTTCAAAAACAACAGTGTATAACACTACCAAAGTTTTGTTTGAAAACGGAGTTGTGAAACAGGTTGCTATTGAAGGACAGCCAATGCGATATGACGGAGATATAAAAATGCACGGCCATTCATTTTGCAGAATGTGTAATAATGTGTATGATGTTGAATTGCTTGAAGAAGTAAAAGCGGATTTTAACGGATTTACCGTTGAAGATACGCAGGTAAGTTATAGTGGTATTTGTAAAAATTGCAATACAAAATTAAATTAAAATAAAAGGAGAAAAAGTTATGAAAAAATTTGTATGTTCTGTATGTGGTTATGTTCACGAGGGAGAAATGCCTCCTGAAAATTGTCCCGTATGTAAAGTTCCTGCTTCAAAATTCAAAGAAATGCAGGAGGGTGCAGCACTTGCTGCTGAACACGAATATGGTGTTTACGGAAAGACTGTAAAAAACAATCCTGACATCAGCGAAGAAGATAAAAAGTTCATTTTTGAACAGCTTATGGCAAACTTCAATGGCGAATGTTCAGAAGTTGGTATGTATCTCTGCATGGCAAGAATTGCACATAGAGAAGGCTATCCTGAAATAGGTCTTTACTGGGAAAAAGCTGCTTATGAAGAAGCAGAACACGCTGCAAAATTTGCAGAGCTTTTAGGTGAAGACTTAGAACCAAACATGAAAGCTACAACAAAAGACAACCTTAAATGGAGAGTTGACTGCGAATACGGCGCAACTCAGGGTAAATTCGATTTAGCATCATGTGCAAAGAAAAACGGTTTGGACGCAATCCATGATACCGTGCATGAAATGGCGCGCGATGAAGCTCGACACGGCAGAGGCTTAGAAGGACTTTTAAAGAGATATTTCAAATAAGATGTCTTAAGGCAACCTTTGGGTTGCCTTAATCTAAAAAAAGGAGTTGAAATAAATGTTAGATAAAAAAGTTTCTAAATTGTTAAACGAACAAATTACAAAAGAATTATATTCTGCTTATCTTTATCTTGATTTTTCAGTTTTTTATGAGGCAGAAGGTCTTGACGGCTTCGCAAACTGGTATATGATTCAAGCTCAGGAAGAAAGAGACCATGCAATGCTTTTCCTTAAATATTTACAACAAAATGGCGAAAAGGTAGAGCTTGGTGCTGTTGATAAGCCTGACAAGGAACTTAAAGTT
>JAFWXG010000253.1 GCA_017523005.1 Clostridia bacterium | reverse complement strand
TCGGTTCGGAAACAATCAAGGAAGGTGTTTCACTCAATGGAAATTCTACAACGCTTTATAACACAATGCTTGGCTGGAATCCTACCGAAACAATACAGGTAGAAGGTCGTATTTGGCGACAGAATAACAAACAGGGAATTACTCATATCGTTTATCCGCTTATGAATGATTCCATTGACGCTATGATGTACCAGAAGTATGACGAAAAATCTAGCCGCCTTAACGCATTGTGGAGCTATAAGGGCGATTCTCTCAATGTTGAGGACATCAATCCAGAAGAGCTGAAATTCGAGCTTATTAAAGACCCGAAAAAGCGTGCAAGCATGAAAATCTTGCAGGAGCAGACAGACTTGAAGAAGCAGCAGAAAATGACGGATGCGCTTTATGATACCATTGCCGAACAAATGAGCCAAAGAAAGAATCTGATAGGCAATACAGAGTATCAGACAAAGCAGATTCCAGAGTATGAAAAATCCGTTGCGAATTACACTAACCTTGTGGAAGAAACAGAAAAGAAACTGAAAGCCGCAAAGAAAGCGAAAGAAGATACTTGGAGAATTGAGCGGGATTTGGAGAACTACAAATATTCTGTAAATTCTTACAAGTCGCAGCTTCGATTGGCAAACAAAGCCATTAAAGAAAACGGCGAATTGATTGCAGCCATTGAAAACTCTTGGAGAAAGCAGGGAGTAGATAACCCGGAAAACATCGAGGAAAAACTTTCTGAAATCTCTGCAAGACGACACGAAATTTCAAACAAGCTCGGAGAAATTGAAGGTAAGTTTGATTTTTATGTGGCAGAAGCAAAGAAGCAAATTGAGGACGCACAGAGAAAACAGAAGCATTATTCTGTAGCTGACCGTGTAGATTATTATGCAAAGGAAATCGGAAACGACTTGAAGCCTTTTGAGGAAATTAAAGACCAGATTAAGGCAGACATGGAAAAGAAGCGTAACGGTGGAATTGCAAAGGCGATTATCTATAACGGTCGCCTGCTGATTCAAAGAGCATAATTGCAAAAACGGCTGTTATGCCTTATAATGCAATTAAAATATTTATTCTTGGTAGTTATGCAGAAGCAAACGCCGATTATTCCATGATTCAATTCTTGGGATAGTCGGCGTTTTTTTTGTTCCGGGGGATTATATGACAAAACTTGTTTTTAATGCTGAAACACTTGCAAAGTCAATTAACAGTGAGAACGGAAACGAGATTGTTTTCGAGGAATACTTTGACATTCAGAAATCAGAAGGGGAGAATCCGAAAGACCCGAAATTCGAGTATTTCAAAAAAAAGATTCTTGACCATTTGGCAGAATTGGAGAAGAAAGAAAATCACTCCATTGCAAAGGCAATCGACATTGACGAGTGGATTCAGAAAGCAAATTTCCCGGTCGGAACTGTAAGAACTTGGAACGGTCAGAAGTTCAAGAAAATCACGCCTAAAAAGTGGGCGCGTGTTTATGAAACTGAAAGCAAGGGCGCAAAACTTGCCGTTGCTGCATTAAGAAGAAAAGCCGCCGCCTGCAGAAACTCGGAAGAACTTTTACAGCTCTGTTTGGAGAACATGGAGCGATTCAGAGATAACAACGGACACCCATTGCCATTTATGCAGGAGTTTTCAGAGTATGTTTCGAGGCTGAATGAAGCTCACGAAGGAAAGAAGGGTAAAACCGTTACAGAAGCAAAAGCAAAAAGTGACAGTACCGCAAATATGCAGACAGGCGAAAAAACACAGGAAGCATTTTCAAAACTTGTGGAAGAAGCCACAAAGGAATGTGAAAAGCACGAATTAAGCCGGGCTGAAATGCTCAAAAAGCCTATTTCTACAATCCAGAAACACGCCAATTCAAAAGTTGAAGATTTTGAGGGCGGTATTGATGATTTTATCGACTATATGAGAAAAGGACAGCCGAATATCTCAATGCAGGAAGTGGGAAAGGAATTTGCAAAACTTATAAATCACAATATCGCAAGAAAGATTTTTGAAGATTACGACAAAGGCTATTACACAATCGGAGCAGACGGAATACTTGAAGAAGCAAGTAAGACAAAACCGAAGGAAGAGCCAAAAAAGACAGAGCCTAAGCAGGATAACGAGCCGCCGAAAACTGACAATGAGCCGAAGAAAAAAGGCATTGAATCTATCCGGGAAAAATATCAATCTTCTTTATCCGTTGAAGGTGACGAAGATGAAATCTATGTCGGTAAGGAAGCAATACAAGGCAAATGGAAACTTGTAGAAGCTGACGCACCTAGCGCAAGCCATGACGAAATTACCTTCCACAAGACAGAAGGATTCCCGACAGCAAAAGACGGTAGCACGGTAAACGATAGAGATTATGAGCATGACACGGCGGCACAGGAAACCGTAATTGACATTGCTTCTGATTTTGACGGCAGGGCTTTAGGCTTTGATTCTCCAATCGTTGTTACACAGGACGGCGTTGTTACATCTGGAAATAACCGCACAATGTCTAGCAAGATTGCCGCAAGAAAAGGAACTGATACAAAGTACATTGAAGCATTGAAGAAACGCGCTAAAAAGTTCGGTTTCTCTGCTGATGATGTGGCAAAGTTCAAGCACCCTCGTGTAGTTTTTGAAACAGAGCATACAGGCGACTACACAACAAGCGAATTCGCAAAATACAACGAATCGGGTAAAAAGGCTATGAATCCTGTTGAAAAAGCCGTAAAAGTTTCAAAGATGATTCAGCCGCAGACCATTGAAGATGTCGCAAGTATCATCAGCGAATTTGACACTATGGGCGATTTGTACGCAGACAAGAAAGCAAGTCAGAGTATTTTCAATACACTCATTCAGTCAAACATCATTCAGAAAACAGACCTTCCGCAGTATTACAGTGATAACACGGTAACAGCATCCGGCAAGGAGTTTTTGGAAACTGTATTGATTGGTAGTGTTATCAACGAAACAAACATCAGAAACTTAAACACAGAGGGCGGACGCTCAATCAGACAGAAACTTGTAAGGGCAATTACTCCATTGATTGAAAACAAGGGAATGAAAGGTTACTCAATCAACAAGGAACTGAACGAAGCCGTAAGTATTGCCGTTGAGGTTGCGCACCATAAAGACCAATTCCCGAATGTGGAAGCATTTTCTAAGCAGCAGGATATGTTTAGAAAACTTGACCCTGTTTCAATCGAACTTGCAAAAAAACTTGAAGGAACACAGAAAGGATTTGCGGAATTCATGCTTGATATGAACGGCGGATTAAGACCAGCCGCAAACGGTGAGGTTGATATTTTCTTGGGTGAATGTGAGAGCAAAGAAGATATTGTAAATCGTGTATTGAACATCAAAAAGACTGTAGAAAAGGCATTAAACCGATTCTTTAGGATTTTTGGAACAACAATGTAATTAAGGCAAGGAAGGAGATATAGCAATATGAATCTTGTTGTAAACATGGCGAAATTGGAGCAGGCGGGATTTGGTGACATTATTGAAAAGGCGCAGAAAAAGAACTTTTCCGTATGGCACACAAAGAACGGAGATATACCGATGAAAAAAGTCGGTGAAAAATGGGTGCCTGCTAATGTCGGACAGGGAAATTCTGCTGATACAGAAATCCAGAAACGCAAGCGCGTAGCAGAGATTAAGGCAATGACAAAACGCGGTGACATGATTCGTTTTGAAAGAGAGAAGAAACTTATTGACGGTATGGTTGTCGCAAAAGGCGACGATGGTGTAACAGCAAAGAAAGAAGCGTTTGCTTATCAAGTGCCTTATGAAAATATCAAACAGAATTTGACAAAAGAGGGAACAATAAGCCCGGAAAACTTCAACGCTGCTGATTATCGCAACAAATATCAAGATTCAAAAATTGCCGAATTGGAAAAAGCAAGTAAGGGCGCAGGTGTAAAATACTTCCTTGACAAATACCTTCCGGGTGCAGAAGGAAAGGAAATGTCAAAGAAAGCTGATGAAACCGAATTAAGGGTAAAAAATCAGATTGCAACAGACGGACAGACAATAGACAATTTCAGAATTTCCGGCGAAGGTGTAGACGCTGTTTATTCAGATGAAAGAGCCGCCTTGCATGAGAAAATAATGGACTATTATTTCTCACCAGATAAGATTGCAAAGGCAAGACCGAAGCCCGGACAAAAGCCAATGCTTGTAATGCTCGGTGGAAGAGCAGGCGCGGGTAAATCGTGGTTTACAAACACAGAAGAAGGTGGCTTATACAATCCCGAAGAGTTTATTGTTTTGGACGCTGACGCAATCAAGAGCGGAGTATATGACAAGAACGGTAAAGAATTGTGTCCGCCGCTTCCAGAATACGAAGGTTGGAACGCTGGAACTGTTCACGAAGAATCATCTGACTTAAACAAAAAGCTCATTGATATGGCTATGAAAATGGGGCTGAATGTCATTATTGACGGCACTATGAACAGCCCTAAGAAATCCGTAAAACAGATACAGGATTTCAAGAAAGCCGGGTATTTCACAAGCTGTGATTATATGTTTACGCCAATGCAGGAATCAATGCAAAGAGCCTGCAGCAGATTCAAAACACGAAAGAATGACTATTCGGGGCGTTTTGTTCCGCTCGGTATTATGACCGAAATGACACAAAACGAGGACGCTTTTGAAGCTGTAAAAGGCTTGGTAGACAGATATTCTTTCCGGGATAACTTCAATCAGACAAACGGAATGGCAACATTGATTTGTCAAAAAGGCGATTATTAACACCAAAATTTACTACAAATTGTTGCAATAATGCCGATAGTGTAGTATATTATAAGTGGAGGTAGAGGCTATGGAAAAGAAAAACGCAAAAGAATTCATGGAAAAGAACTTCCATAATCCCGAATGGTGGGCTTCTGGCGACTA
>JAFWXG010000252.1 GCA_017523005.1 Clostridia bacterium | reverse complement strand
TAAAACTATGCTTTATCATATCTTAATCTCCCATTAACATTGTCATGATTGCTTTTTGTGCGTGCAATCTGTTTTCTGCCTCATCAAATATTACAGATGAGGGCGAATCAATTACATCTTCTGTAACTTCCAATCCTCTGTACGCAGGCAAGCAGTGCATAAATATCGCATCTTCTTTTGCGTGAGAGAATAAGTCTTTGTCAATCTGGTAGGGTTTAAAAATCTTAATTCTTTCAGCCTTTTCAGCCTCTTGTCCCATGCTTACCCATGTGTCAGTATAAACAGCGTCACTGCCTGAAATTGCCTCAATAGGGTCGTTTGTGATAGTAATTTTTGAACCTGTTTTTTTAGCTATTTCTTTTGCTTCATCAACAATCTCGCTTGCACATTCATATCCAACAGGTGTCGCAACAGCCATATCCATACCTGCCATAGCACACGCATGAAGCAAAGAATGTGTAACATTGTTTCCGTCGCCTATGTAAGACATTTTAAGACCTTCAAGCTTGCCTTTGTGCTCATATACAGTAAATAAGTCTGCCATAGCCTGGCAAGGATGCATATAGTCTGTAAGACCATTTATAATGGGTATCTGACCGTATTCTGCAAGGTCTAAAACATCTTGATGAGCATAAGTTCTAATCATTATTCCGTCAACAAATCTAGATAAAACATTTGCAGTATCATAAATTGTTTCGCCTCTGCCAAGCTGAATGTCAGCTGAACTTAAGAACAAAGGATATCCGCCGAGCTCTACAGTTCCAACTTCAAATGATACACGGGTACGGGTTGAAGATTTTGTAAAAATCATACCCAAGGTTTTTCCGTCCATCGGTTTAAACGGGATTTTGTTCTTGCGTTTATATTTTAATTCTTCGGTTAATTTCAAAAGTTGCTGAAATTCATCTTGTGTAGCGTCTGTAACGCTTATAAAATGTTTCATGGTTTATCTCCTTATAAATATTCTTTGAGCGCATCGCAAAGTTTGTCGATGTCGTCAGTTGTAACAATCAATGGCGGTAAAAATCTTAAGATTGTGCCTGCTACTGTGCCGATTAAAAAGCCTTTTTCCTGTAATGAAAGTGCAATTTCATCTGCAACAGGCTCGTTTAATTCAACGCCAAGCATTAAACCGATACCTCTTATTTCTTTTACAAGCTTGCTTGTTTTTGCTATTTCTTCAAGTTTATTCTTAAAATATGCACCTGATTTTTGAGCATTGTCTAATATGTTTTCTTTATCAAACACATCAAACACAACATTTCCCGCAGTGGTTGCAAGGAAGTTTCCGCCAAATGTACTTCCGTGGTCGCCCGGAGTAAAGTATTTAGCATACTTTTCTTTAGCACATAAAGCACCAATCGGAACACCGCCGCCTAATGCTTTTGCCATTGTAAAAATGTCGGGTTCAATATCAAAATGCTGATATGCCATAAGCTTTCCGGTTCTGCCCATACCAGTTTGTACTTCGTCAATAATAAGCGGAATGTCATATTCATCGCAAAGCTTTCTTACTTGCTGAACATATTCTTTATCAATAGGATGCACACCGCTTTCGCCCTGAACAAGTTCAAGCATGATTGCAGCGGTTTCATGATTTACAGTCTGTTTTAAGTTTTCAATATCATTTATTTCAACATGAATAAATCCTGGTGTCAAAGGCTCATAAGCCTGTTGATATTTCTTTTGTCCTGTTGATGCGATAGTAGCTAAGGTTCTGCCGTGGAAAGAATTTTTAAGTGTTATGATTTCAATTCTTTCAGGATGTCCGTTTTTATAATGATAAATTTTAGCTAATTTTATTGCGCCTTCGTTTGCTTCAGCACCGCTGTTTCCGAAAAATACTCGGTCAGCACAAGTGTGAGAACAGATCTTTTCAGCAAGAGTTGACTGAGGTTCTATATAATAGTAGTTAGATGTATGTAAAACTTTTTCAACCTGTTCTTTAAGAGCAGAAACTAAAGCAGGGTGGGAGTGACCTAAAGCATTTACTGCAATACCTGCTAAAAAGTCGTAATATTCTTTTCCGTTATGGTCATAAAGCATCATTCCTTTACCTTTTTCAAAGGACAAATCCTTTCTTTTATAGGTATGAATAATATTTTGTTCATCCAAAGTTTTTATCTCATTAAAGTTCATAAAACAAACCTCCAAATCGGTTTTTAAAAATTCAATATTGGTATTTTAACACAAAATGAATAAAAATGCAATAGTTATTACAAAAACATACAAATTTTTTTATAAAAAATACTTGACAAATAAAATTAAAGTGTTATAATAAAGTTGAAAGTCAAAGATAGTCAAAGACAAAAAAGAGGTGTGTTATGAAGATAAGTGATATAATAGAGAATGTGTTAAAAGAACTTATAGAGGAAACAGACGGAGAAGCAAGATTTCAGAGAAATGAGCTTGCAAGCAGACTAAACTGCGTTCCATCGCAGATAAACTATGTAATAAATTCAAGGTTTACCAATGCCCACGGCTATATAGTAGAAAGTCAGCGCGGGGGCGGTGGAAGTATAACGATAAGAAGAGTTAGCACAGGCAACAGCGGATACATTATGCACATAGTATCAGGAATGGGAGATGCTATAAGCCAGCAGAGTGCGTTTGCTTTTATAAGAAATTTCTTAGATTACGGAATTATTTCGGAAAGAGAAGCAAAGCTTATGAACGGTGCAGTTTCCAACAGTGTTTTAAGACGGATTGAACAGCCTGTTCAGGATATACTTCGCGCATCAATCATGAAGAATATGCTTTTAAGTTTAGCATAAATTCTTTTTGTGAAAGGTATGATATTAACATAAAAGAAAGGGGAATAAGTATGATTTGTGAAATTTGTGGAAAAAATTTAGCAAATGTGCATTATAAATCCGTAATTAACGGGAAAATACATGAAGTTTACTTGTGTTCAGCCTGTGCATCAAGAGGGTTTAAGCAAAAAAATTCACAAGAGATGTATAAAAATGCAAAGGAGGTTGACGGAATGTCATTTTTTGAGAGTAAATTTACCGACAAAGCAGAACAGGTTATAAAAAAAGCTACAGAAACAGCAAAGTCATGGGGACACAGCTATGTTGGAACAGAACATATTCTTTTTGGTCTTGCAAGCGAAGAAAATTCAGTAGCGTTTAATGTGCTGAAAGAAAATGATATCAAAAGCGAAGATGTGTTAAGCTGTATAAAGAACATAAAAGGCTTGGATATGCCTGTAACAAGCGTAAGGGGACTCACACCAAGAGTTAAAAGGATTATTGAATTAAGTCTTTTGGAAGCACAAAAATTAGGGCACAGCTATATAGGTACTGAACATATTTTAATGGCAATATTAAGGGATGGGGAAAGTGTTGCCGCAAGAATTATTGCAGAGCTTTCAGGCAATCCCGAAAGAATTTATTATGATTTGATAAAATCTTTCGGTAACGAAACACGGGCAGAAGAAATGACAGAAGAAATGTCAAATCATCAAAACAAAAGCACTTCGACACCAACCCTCGACGCTTATGGTATTGACCTTACCAAACAGGCGTCCGAAGGTAAATTCGACCCCGTAATAGGCAGAGATAAAGAAATTGAAAGAGTTATTCAAATTTTGTCAAGAAGAACAAAAAACAATCCATGCTTAATAGGCGAGCCTGGTGTAGGTAAGACTGCTAT
>JAFWXG010000251.1 GCA_017523005.1 Clostridia bacterium | reverse complement strand
ATATCAAAACTTTTAGCAGGCTTAAATAAACTGAATTTTAAGATTTCTGATGCCTGTCTTGCGGAAGAAAAAGATAACTTATATCAAATATTCAGAATACAAGACGGCGTAGAAAATTTTGACAGACCTATTGATTTAATTATTTCTCCCTTATATAAACAAAATAATGACCCATTACTTTCAAAACTTTTAAATCGGGAAATTTTAAAAACAAAAAATAAACTTGATGGTTTAAAAAAATCAGCCAATGTTGATGAATGTGAAATAAGTTCAACAAAAAAACTCTTAGAGGAGTTAGAAAACTATGAAAATTAAAGAAATAACAGATTTTTTAGATGATTTAATTCCACTTGATTTGGCAGAAGAGTGGGATAATGTTGGTTTGCAATTAGGGAATACAGACTTAGAAGCTACGGGTGTTTTAGTTTCATTAGATTTTACAGAAGATGTATTGGATAATGCTATAAAAAATAATTGCAATTTAATTGTTACACATCATCCTGTTATTTTTAAGCCCTTATATTCGCTGACAGATTTGTCTATCTTAAAAGCGATAGAAAATAAAATCTGTGTGTATTCTGCTCATACAAATTTAGATGTTTTACAAGACGGAGTTAATGATGTTTTGGCAAAATATTTAGAACTTACTGAGATTAAAGCTGACGGTATTTTGCGTGTTGGTAAACTTAAACAAGATATGACTTCAGAAAAGTTTGTTCAATATGTTAAGGATAAGCTTAGTATACCATCAGTAAGAGTTTCTGAATTTAATAATACCATAAAAACAGTTGGTGTTGTAGGAGGTTCAGGAGGAGACTTTTTAGAACTTGCCATAAAAAACAGTTGCGATGCTTTTGTGACAGGAGAAGCGTCTTATCACTTGGCTGAAACAGCAAAGTTAAATAATATAATGCTTTTATGTGCAGGACATTATGAAACTGAAGTCTTAATTGTTGAACATTTAAAAAATATATTAAAGGAAAAATTTAATCAAATTAAAATTATAAATGGTACAAATCATAACCCTTTTAGACTAATTTAGTTATTATAAATTGAGTAAGCCAGACGGTCGCGGGCATCAAACCGAAAGGGGATGCGTGAGGAAAGTCCGGGCTCCACAGGGCAGGGTGCCGGGTAACTCCCGGTAGAGGCGACTCTCAGGAAAGTGCAACAGAAAATAAACCGCCGCGAAAGCGGTAAGGGTGGAATAGTAAGGTAAGAGCTTACTGGGGAATGAGCAATCATTCTTTCGTGTAAACCCCACCTGGAGCAACACCGTATTAAGAAGAACACATTGGCCCGATGCTTCTTGGGTAGGTGGCTTGAGTAATACAGAGATGTATTGCCTAGATAGATGACCGTTTAATACAGAACCCGGCTTATAGGCTTGCTCATTTTATTAAATAAAAAAATCTCCTTTTATATAAGGAGATTTTAATTTTTAAAATATTCCTGTAAGAAAAATTTCAATTCCTATTGCTATTAAAATTATTCCACCGAGTTTTTCGGCATTATGTGAAAATTTTGTTCCGAAATTTTTCCCTATAATAAGACCAGCTGTACATATCAAAAATGTTACAACACCAATAATAATAGCACTTGTCAATGCAACTGAAAAGGTTTGTTCAGCTATTGTCAATCCAACGGACAAAGCGTCGATTGATGTAGCAATTCCTTGTATAATCAGGGCGGATATTGTAAGTGTGTTTAAACACCTTTTGTCATCTTCATCTTTGTTACAGCTTTCAATAAGCATTTTTATCCCGATATATAAAAGTAAAATCAATGCAATCCAAGGAATAAAGACTTCAATCTGGCTAAAGTATTCGAGCACTGTATGTACAAGTATCCAGCCGAGTAACGGCATTAGCGCCTGAAAAAATCCAAAGACCACTGCAATTAAAATCAACTTTTTTCTTGTCATACATGGCTCATGCAATCCATTTGCAAGTGAAACCGAAAATGCATCCATGGCAAGTCCTATGCCTAATAAAACAGTGTTGAAAAAGAATATAAAGTGCATTTAATATTATTCCTTTCAAGGGTTATTTATAAATAATATGTGTAGTATAGCATTTTATGATATAATTGTCAATTTGAATTTTCTAAATATGATTGAATTCTACAAAAATTTATGGTACAATATAATTAACAACAAGGAAGAGGTGTGTAAATTGAGCGTAAAAAAAATACTTTTTGTTGCATCTGAAGCCGTTCCATTCATTAAAACAGGTGGCTTAGCAGATGTAGTGGGTACATTGCCGGCATACTTTAATAAAAAGGAATATGATGTAAGAGTTTTCCTGCCAAAGTATGCGTGTATTGATTCTAAAGTTAAAGACAAGTTAACCTATAAGACACATTTTTATATGGACATATCATGGAGATGTCAGTATGTAGGTGTTTTTGAGGCTGAAATAGATGGGATAAAATTCTATTTTATTGACAATGAATACTATTTTAACGGGGACAAACCATACGGAGATGAAAAATGGGATATAGAGCGTTTTGCTTATTTTTCAAGAGCGGTATTAAGTTCACTTCCTGTAATTGATTTCAGACCCGATGTAATTCATTGTCACGATTGGCAGGCAGGATTAGTTCCGGTATATTTAAATGATTCATTTCAGGCAAACCCTTTTTACCAGAACATTAAAACTGTTATGACAATCCATAATTTGAAATTCCAGGGTGTATATGATAAATATACAGTAGCGGATTTGTCAGGACTTTCAATGTATTATTTTGAACCTGACAAATTAGAACTATATGGAGACGGAAACCTTTTAAAAGGCGGAATTGTATATGCTGACAAAATTACAACAGTAAGCGAAACATACTCTGAAGAAATTCAAACTCCATTTTATGGGGAACGCCTTGACGGGTTACTTAAAGCAAAGTCGAATTCGTTGTCGGGAATTGTTAATGGAATAGATTATAAAAGCTTTAATCCATCTACAGATAAATGCTTAGCCAACAATTATACGGCGTCTAATTTCAAGTCCAGAAAGGCTGCAAACAAGCTTTTACTTCAGGAAGAACTCGGACTCGTTCAGGATAAAAATGTGATGATGATAGGTATTGTTTCCCGTCTTACTGACCAAAAAGGTATGGATTTAATAGCTTATGTAATGGATGAACTT
>JAFWXG010000025.1 GCA_017523005.1 Clostridia bacterium | reverse complement strand
TGCCTGTGCTGTTTCAATGTTGTTGAAATCTTTTGATTCAATTTCAGCCCCGGAATCATCGCGAGTAATAACGGTGTACTCTTTTTTCTTGTAGTCAGAATTTGGAATCATCTCAACATTGCCAGCTTTTGAGCCGTCACGAATCATAAGCATATACTTTGTTTCGCCTTTTTCGTCTATGTATTCCTTCTGTACATGAAAGCCCAATTCAGAAAGCCTACCCAAAAAGTTCTGTCTTGCTCGTTCGCCAAGATGTTCAGCATTGAAAACAAAGTCGTTTACATTGTCGAGTACGCCGCTCAAATCTGTTTTTGACTTTGCCGTTCTCTGGATAGTTTCGCGCTGTCCTTTTTCATTGATTCTTGTAACGCTTGAATAAGGCTTTCCGCCCGTACCATTCGGATAAAACCTATTCCAAGAGCCTGCAAATGCTTGATACCAATCTACTTTTTTAGGTGCAGCAGGCTTCTTGTCCTCTACCTTTTCTTTCATTTCGGCTTCTTCTTCACCGTAAGTATCTTCGTACTCTTCGGCAAGTTCGCGGTGTCCGCTCTCTTTGATAAGGTCGCCTACAAGTTTTGGAGTGAAGAAATAGTCAATATTCAAGCCCTTCATGTCGCCTGCAGAAGCAAGCTCTTTGAGGTCTACATATCCCCATTCGCTTGTCATTGGGTCGCCGTTGTTGTCTACATAACCATAGCCTACGCCATCGTCACCAAGCTCTGTAATGTAGTAATCCATACCGCCGACAAAGTAATGCAGCCTTGCCGTATGGTCGCCCTCGTACATCTTCGGCATTGTTGCGATTGTTTCAAGAAGTGCCTGTACATTGTCAATCTGTTCTGTGTTTGTTGCTTCAATCTGTGAATGTGGGATAATTCCCAAATCAAACAACTGCGGCTTGATAACATCTTTAAGAAGCTGCGCTTTTGTCGGCTTCTTTTCGGTTTTCTTCCCGATGTTATCAAGTTCTTTGAAAGCCTGTTTCATTCCGGCTTCAACTTTTTTTGGGTCAAGATTATGTTTTTCGGCAAATTCCGCAATGAGTTTCTTCTGCTCTTCTTTCTTTGCAGCTTCGTCAGCAACTTTCTTTTCTGCTGCCTGTTCTTGTTTTTCCTGCTGCTGAATTGTCTTTCCTGTATACATTCCCCAGATACGGCGCATTAAATAAGGGTTTGCTTTCCACTCGCCTTTATCTTTTGCCCCAAGTTTTTTAAGTTCCTTGTCGCTGAATAATGACGGCTCGTCATTCTCTGGTGCGGGTGTTTCCATGTCCTTTGAGAGTACATCGGCATTTTCTTTGAATGTCGCCATTTTTACAGGCTTATTGAATTTCTGCTGATTCTCTTTTGGTGCAAATCGGTCGTCCCACTGTTTGCGATGTGAGAAGTATTCAACAAGGTGCTGCGCAAAAGTCTTTTTGTCGGCATTGAAATCTTTCTGTATGTTTTCTTTCGCATACATTTCATCAACCTGCTTTTCGTTGATTCCGAAAAACTCTGCCAGCTTTTCAAAAGGCTTTTTAATCTGTTCCCAAGCGTATAAATATTTATACCTTCTGACAGACTTTCCACTATGTTTCTCTGCAATCGGTACACGGTAGATGTAATCGTGGTCGCCTTTCTGTGAACCAAGAGCAGATTTAAGAATCTCTGCAAACTTTTCTTTGTTGATTATCAGCATTTTATATCTCCTTAATGTTTGTGCAAATTTGCTCAAATTCGGTGTTTTTTCCTAAATCAACCTAAAAAATCAAGGTTGAATTCGCTCTCCGTGATTTTCTTTTGCAAGTACATAATCTTTGAATTCGTCAATGCTCATTGTGGTAATGCTTCCTAAAAATCCCGGTCTGTCATACTGTTTGAGGTATGCAGCCTTTGCAGATTCAAGAGAATCAAAACCAAGCATACATTTATCTTCATCGTACTTGTTTGTTACAGGGTCGTTCTGATGAATGATATAAACATTCTTTGCGTCCTCGTTATCGCCTATATAGCAATCTACATGGTCGCCGTCCGTTCCCTCTGTACCTCGTATATAGCCATAGTCATAGTGCATGAATGTGTGCCACTCGTGACCGTCTTTGTCTTTTCCGCTTCTGGTGCTTCCCTTCTTGTTCTCTACCGAGATTTTCAGCCCCGCAAAATTGTATCTGTCTTGCAATTCGTGACCACTCCATGTGAGTGATTTCTGAACAGTGCCGTTATACAATTCGTTGATACGGTCGATATATCCCGGTGTTTTGTCGTTTGGGTTTTCGATTCCCTTCGCTTTCCATTCTTCGCGGGCTTTGTCTATTGCCTTGTTGTAATCCTCACTTCGCTTTTTAAGCATTGCAGAATATGCGTTAATGCGTGAATTCCACCTAGTCCAGATTCCCCGGCAATAAGGGTGAAAAGCTCCGTTTGCGACAAAGTTCTTTTGTCCGTTCCAATCCTTACCTTCCCAAAGTGCTACTGTTGCGTATGGGTCGCCGTCTACCTTGTCGTTTGAAAGTGGTGTTTCGCTCCATACGGCAATTACTCCGTTCATTTTCTTGCAGAAAGGACAGGTTGCGCCGTCTACAATCTCTATGCGCTGAAAGTAGACTTTTTCCCCCGCCTCGGCGTTAGACACTTCTTCTTCAATGAATGAATTGTTTATGTTGTTCTGAATCTCTGTGTCGGCAATTTTTCGGAAATCTCTGTTTGTGCCGGAAAGTCTATTAAACAAGTCTTGTGAAATCTGCTGCTTTCCTTTGCGTGACTTTATGCCGTCAATAAGGGTCTGCTTTACTTTGGTTTTGAGTTCGTCAGTCATTCCCGATATTCTTTCTGCTGCGCTCTGCTGAATAAGCTCTATCCGGGTGTTATCCATTGCCCCGAAAACTTTTTCAGCGGTCTTTGTGCTTTCGGCGATGTAGTCAAAAGTTTTGTTTGAATATCTTATGTCTGAAAGGCTGATGTCTTTTACTTCCGGCAACTTATTGTATTTAAGCATACGGTCAAGAAGTTTTCCTAACGCCTTGCTTTCAAGTACAATCTTTTCTCCGCTACCGTTGAATTTCTGATTAAGAATCTTTTCAAGAGCCTTTACAAACCTATCCCAATCAGCCTTTTTAATCGGCTTTCCTGTTTCGGGTGAGTAAAGAATCTGCCCTCTGTGAATAAGTTCCCCGGCTTTTTGAAGTACATTCTGAATCGGTAAATCAAAATAATCAGCGACAAAATAATAAACTTCTTTGATTGCGTTATTGAAATAGTCATACCACTTATAGGTTAATTGCTCCTGCGAAGCAAAAGCAAAAGCCTCTCCTGTATGTTCTGTATTCTGCTTTTCGACAGAAACAGGAATTCCAAGTTGTTTAGAAACTGCGTGAATCGCCTTTTCAAACTTGTAGCGGCAATTTTGAGGTGTAATGTTTGTGAATTCCAATACTACGGTTTTGTTCATATTCGGATTCTCACAAGTTCCCTTGTTCTTTCAAGAAGTGACTTCTGCATTTCTTCCCCGCCGTTTTCTTCTGCAGGCTCTTCTGCATTTTCTTCACTTCCAAAGTCGCCAGCTTCGGCATCGTCACCCATAATTGCGCCTTGATAATCGCCCCATGAATCATCATCAGAGCCGCCCATATCTCCGCCCTGCTGCTGTTGTGCCTGTGCGCTCTGGAAAAGCTGCACGGCTTGCGGATTAAGCGGAATGTTAGCCCATTCAGCGTCAAGTTTTTTCATGCCCTTTTCTTCGCGCTTTTCGTTCAAAGTCTTGTATGCTTCGACTTCTGATTTATCAATGTCAACGATTGCTTTAGGGTCGTCTTTTTCGTACCCTACGAATTCAAGCTCATAATCTGGGTATGCAATATCAAGAATACGGTTGATGTAATCTTGCAAGAATGAGAGAGTATCGCCAAGAATTGTAGATTTTGCCTGCTCAATTCGTGTCTTTCCTTCACGCTCAAACATTGCCTGTGACTTCTGCGAATGAAGCCCCAATTCTTCCATGCTGCAACCAAAAAGGGCTACGACATTTGAAACAAGGAAGTCAAGCCAATTTGAGAATTCCATATCGCGGTTATTTCAGCCAAGCTGTACCCACTTGATAGAATTGTTTCCGCCCTCTTTTCCGCCTCCAGAAGGAATGATAGGCACTCGCCACTGATTAGCCGGGCTTCCGTTCATAATTTCGGAAACATAATCAACCATTTCTTCCGTTGATTCATAGTCCAAATCACCGTCAACAAGAAGCATACCTCGCGGCAATTTGTTTTCTGTAAATGCTCCGGCGTTATATGTGATTGTGTTGATTTCGCTTGCAATAAGGTCTATTGCCTGTTCGATTGGTGAGTGTCCGTAGAATGAGCGGTAAATATCAGTCTGCGGATTTGCAATCTGGACAATCATTTCCTTGTCAGTGTATGCTACCCGCGCCATACCGTGTATTACCTGCGCATACTTGAATTCCGGGTGTTCCGAATTCGGCAATACACGCTCAATAGTGCCAGAATCCACGGCAAAAAATGCTATCGGCTGTCCTGCCACATTGTACTGCATTTCTGTACTTGCCTGTGCAATCGTCAGCCAATCGCGGATAATCTTTTCTGAAAACACTGTAAGAGTGTCACGGTCGGTATCTTTGTAGTTTCCTGTATGAACTATGAAATCTTCGATTTCTTTTCGCTTTGCGCTTTTCTGTCCGGCTGCTTTTCCGAGTTCCTCGCCTTTTTTGAGGATAACGAAACCGCGAATATTGCGGTCGGTAGAAGGTTTCAAAAACGGTTTAACTTTTTTCTGAATGTTGTTGATACAGATGTTTATAACCCATGCTTTATCTGCAATTCTGCGTAAAACGCTTGCACTTACAGAGCCGTTCATTGCCCGGCTTACACATCGTAAACCTGCGATTGAAGTGTCTGATACTGTGAATGGGTCAAAGAATGAAGAACTTGCGCCGTGTAGTCTGCCGTTGTCATTGAAGAAAGAACCTTCGCCCTGCCCAAGCCCCATTTTGTCAAATTCGGCTCGCCTTGCGATTTCTTTCTTAATGTTTATGGGAGTAGGTTTATTTATTCCAAGCATTTGTAAAACCCCGCATAACGCTATCAAGCGATTTTCCGCGCCTATGGGTCAGAGTTTCGGCGCGTTTTTCGATGGGTTTTACTTCGTTTTCTGTGCGATTTATCGTAGAATCTACTACCGATTGTACCACAGTATTGTTTTTTTGACTAGCATATTGTTTGTAGAACGATATTTTTTTAGCGTCCATGCTCGCAAAGTTCGCTAAAGCCCATGCCCAGAAACTATCTGCATGACCTTTCTCGTTTCGCTCTGCGTCATATCTGAAATACTTTCCTACAGCGTCCATGCGCTTAATACTGTGAATCTGTGAGTGAAAATCTTTGTTGTTTTCAAGTGCGAATTCGTGTTGTTCCAATCCCCTTTTTGCTTCGATTGCAAGCTGTTCTTTCATTTGTGGAGTGAAATATACACCGTCTATTTTATCCCCGAATTTCTTGTAGAGCCGCTCATAAACGCCATCGCCGCTACCTGTTCGGTCGATTGCTCCACGGTAAATCGGCAATTCTCTAAAGAGCTTTTCGGCAATATCTCCCTGCTGCTCATAGCTCATGCCTTTTCTTTCAATCCGGGCAAAACTCCTTTTCTTGTCGCCCTTCATACCGATTAAATAAATAGACATAGCATCCCGGTGTTTTGCAACATCGAAGCCCAGAAATAAAGGTGAACCGTGCATTTCTTTGTTGTATTGCAGAATCGCTTCATCTTCCGAAGTGTACGCTTGAAAATCAACGCCCCTGTTGTATTCCCAATACTCTTCATCGGTGATTGATTCATCTTTACTCATTTCGATAAGTTTTTCTTCGTTATCGCGTCCGGGAGTGTTTTCATAAATCAATTCAAGCGGTATATAACTTGCAGCTTCATCAATGAACCGACATTCATATTCCTGCTGAAACTTTTCCAGCTCCATAGAGTTGTAAATCTCTTTAATGATGTCAGTACCAAAAGTGAAAACACGCTCTTCTGTTGTCATTTCCGGCGCAATCTTTACCGCCATTGGAACATCAACACACAAGCCGGAAGAGAACCACCACGGAATGTTATAGCGTTCGTAACTCTTATATGTTTCTTTGTCAGAATAGATTTCATAAAACTTGCCAATTTTTCCGAGTGGTGAGCTTCCCATTTCGATACAACCACCACGAGAAATTACAGGTAATGCAGCCGTGTAAACCGCGTCTGACATTTTCGGTAGATAAATCGCATATTCATCAAGGGCAATATCGCCTCCCTTACCGCGAGGAGGGCGACAAGGAATAGAGATAAGGCGGCTTATTGTCTTTCCGTTTTTGTCAAGAAAATCAAGTTCTGTCTTGTTGTTTGTCTTGCATACTTTCCGTACATTTCCCGGAAGAGATTCATAGAATTGCGCGGCATAGTTTATTTTTTCTACTGCGTCCGATTCGTTGTAAGAAACAAACTGTTTTGTATATGCTACTCTGTCCGGGTCTATCGCTTTGACAACACCCTTCATGGAAGTTACAAAAGAAAAACCTGTACGGCGTGATTTTACCAGAATAGAGAATCTTGACATACTGCGGATATAGCGATTCTGCCAGAAGTCCAAATCAATATCACGCTCATTGAACTTCATAAAGGTGTAACAAAACCGCAATCTTTCATCGGGTGTAAACATTTACGCTTCCTCTAGCAAATTGTCCGGCTCGTCAATGTATTTACCCGCAAGCTCTTCTTCTTCGTCCTTTTTCTGAATGACTTTCAGCTTTGCGGTCACTTTGTCTTTTATCTGCTCAATGGTCAATTCCATTTCGCTCTCTGTGTTTTTCTTCTCGCCGCTTGCCATTTCGTGCAGCTTCATCAACACTTCCATTTCGTGAGTTCTATTTGCGAATTCATAGCTTGGCGTTCCGTTATTGTTGAACTTTACACCGTCAATACACTTTCTCTGCTCCGGCGTAAGTGTCGAAGGGTCTTTAATGCTTAAATACTCCCTTTCGTTGCCGTCCTTGTCCGTGTATTTCTTGACTTCGTGAAAATCGTTTACATCAAAAGTCGATCTTGCAATCTTGTCAGTTATTGCCCGGTGGTAAAAATCATCAAGCGATTCTCTGACATACATATCATCAAACTTTTTAATGAGCGCGGAAATTTCCGGGTTTCTTCGTATGGCGGGCGACAAAACATTAGCCGTCTTTTTGGTATATCCTGCTTTTATTGCAGATTGCATAGCGTTGTGATATGTCCTTCCCGGATATGTAAACCAGATAACAAAATATTTCTGTCTGTCGTTCAGCTTGCAATCTTCGCCCCAATCAAAAGAGTTCAAATCAATGTCTAAGTTTGTCGGCTCACCTTCTGCCGGAATTGTTTTCTTTGTCGGTTTGCGAGGCTTCTTTTCTTTCTGTTCTTTTTCAGCCGTTGTTGTTTTCTTCGCTCTTGGCATTGTTCAGCTCCTTGCATTTATGCGGTTGATACCCTTCCACACGCCGCCCGCTATTTGTGTAAATTATCGTTGCTTCTACTTCGCAAACGACAACCTCTTCGTAATTGATTGGAATGTGTCTGATTTCTTTTCTGCATTTCGGGCATATCTGCATAATCAGCCCCCGATAAAAAGCTCCAAAGTTGAGCCTTTCCATGATTGAGATTTATAGCAATTTGTGATTTTCTTTCCAGAAAAGACAAAGCCCAAAGTGCCGTAAAAAGTGCTTACGCTTGCTTCTTTCAGTTCTTCCGCAAGTGAAAAGCCCTCTTTGACAACAGGGTATTTTCTTTCTTCTTCTGTGGGATTGTTGTATTGTGCAGCGGCTACAAGTTTTCCGCTCTCAAATCCGAGTTTTATATAACCGCTGTCAATTTTCTGTATGCGGTTTTCAAGAGATTTTATAAGTTTATCCAACGAATATGACATAATCCACCCCATACGGCTAGGTCAGAATCGCCGTTATGTTTTCTTCGTTGGGTTTTTCTTTTTTTATTTTATAACCTATTATGTTAAAGTTTGCAAATTTTTCATACTTCCCACCTAAAATATGACTATTTTTTCTCGAAACAACCGTATCGCAACGGAAACATTTCAAAAAACTTTTTGCTTATCATTCTTCTTTTTGTCTTGCAAACATAGTTTTGAACTTCTTTTTTTAGCCTTTTTGAATAAAACGGTTTGCAGACATAAAGCCTTTTGCAATCAATACAACTTTTGCACATATCACGATTCCCGGAAAATCCAATCTGGATATTGCCAAAGCACCAACGCTTTTTTAAGCGTATAAACTGCATTACTGCGGGTAATAGGGCTTTTTACATCTTCAATGATTTTCTTTCCACCTTCCAGATATGTGAAATCAGCGACATAAAACCTTGCTCTTTTATTCCCGCCCGCTTTCGGTACAATCTCAAAACGCTGCTGAATCTTTAAGTCAGAAATCAGCCCCGAAATTTCAAGCATTTTAAGCTCGCGGTAACGATTCGCTTCTTTTGCAGAATCGAAGGTAATTCCTTCAACCGTTGTTTTTCTGTTACCGTATTTATTTTTCTTAGGGAGTTTAAAATAACTTCTTCCAAATCCGCTATTCATGCTGAACCGCCTTTTTGAATTTGATTCTCTGTACATACTCGCTGCCTTTTACGCAAATAACTTTTGCAATACACTTTCTGCCGTCCCAATGCAAACAGTTTCTACAACGCTTTTGTTCTGGAGTAAGCGCAACATCGAAGCCGTCTTTGATTCCGATTTCACGCTTAATGTATTCAAGAAGTTTATCTTTGCTTTCTGCAGGCAATTCTTTGAAGTTGATGTTTTTAGGCATGACAACAGATTTTATACCCTGTTTATCAAGTATATCTGCGATATTTGCCATTGTCTCAAAATCAGTGTTATCGTCTACAGATACAAGATAAAAGCATGATTTATCAAGTTTCTTTATCTCTTTTACGAATTCGTTTTTGTTCATTCCTCTTTTTCTCCGTCATGCACCCAGCTATCGCAGGGTTTTGAATCATTTTGCACCGTGTAGAACAAATCCCGCATGGCGCAAAATCCGCAATCTTTATTCCTGTCATGGTGAAATTCCGTGACATTGCCTTTATCATCTTCATCAGTCAGAAAAGAAACACAGTTTCCGCAATGCTCTTTTATTTTCTTGTCAAACATTCTTTTCCTCGAAACTGTCACAAGTTCCTATCGGCTCTACACTCGCTTCTTTAATCCACTCCGAGCGGTTATTGCAATAAAGCGCAATACCCATTCTGAAATAAGAGTGTTTACAGTTATAGCAGCATGGAAGCGTCTTGAAAGTCTTGTATGTTTTTCTGTCTGTCTGAATCTCCATAATTTCAGCCCTCAATTTTTACGGTAATTTCTCCGCCATTTACGACTTCGGAAGGAAAAACCAACTTCACATCTTCCGGCGTATATTCCGCGCCGTTGATTTTAAACTTCACTTATGACAAAGTGCCTGTAATCTTCCTGTAAGCTCAACAAGTTTCATGCTCCAACCTCACATCAGAAGGGTATGTCTTCCGGGAATTCATCATCGCTTGGTGCTGCAGGCGGTGTCTGATACTGTGTGTTTGCTTTCGGCGTGAAAGACTGCTGCTGATAGTTTCCGCCCGCGTTCTGTGTTGTATCTTCACTCTTGCCGCCCAAAAGCTGAACATTTTCCGCAACAATGCTGATTTTGCTGCGGTTGTTGCCCTGCTGGTCTTTCCAGCGGTCTTGCTTCAAATGCCCATCAACCGCTATCTGCTTGCCTTTGAGAAGGTAAGGTTTTAGGTTTTCAGCTGTTTTCCCGAAAATTGCAACTTCAAAGTATGAAACTTCATCAATCCATTCATCACCCTGTTTTTTGCTTCTGTTTACGGCAATACTTACATTTGCCCTTGCCTGTCCGTTAGGCAAATAGCCGAAATCTCTTTCATCGCTTCCTAAATCGCGAGTAAGCCGTCCAATCAAAACTACATGATTTAAGTCTGTCATATATTCATTCTCCTACTTTGTGTACAATTCTTTTTCCGAACCTCTGAACGATTTGCCGCTGAATTCAATAGTCATTCCCAAACCCTTGAATCTGTCAGTAGCCGCCCCGCCCAAAAACTCGCCCAATTCGTTTCTTGTCAGATTTGAGATAAAGAGCATTGATTTATAGCTTTCGTAACATTTATTTGTTACATCAAACAAGATAAACTGCTCCCACTTTGAATCTGGATAACGCCCTATCTCGTCTAAAATACGAAAATCCGCATAGCAAAGTTCCTTAACAATTCCCGCCCTTGTTTCATGACTTAAATGCCACTTCACATCATCAAGTCTTTGCATAACTTCATGTGTCTTAAAATATGAGCATGATACCCCACGGCGGCAAAGCTCGTGCATAAGTGCAATGGCAAAAACACTTTTTCCTGTTCCATATTTACCGCAAAGCCATAAACCGCGTGGCTTTCCCTCTGCAATGTCTGATATAAATTTTTCAAAAACATTTATATCAGTAATCACATTGCCGTCTTTATCCTTCATTTCAGCGATACCCGACCGCAATATATCAGACAATTCAACACTCTTAAACTTTTCCGCAATTCCACTGTTTCGGAAAGAATTTTCTCTTGCTTCCTTTCTCACTTCTTCATCGTGTTTGCGAATTTCTTCGTCACGGGCTGCCACTTCCT
>JAFWXG010000003.1 GCA_017523005.1 Clostridia bacterium | reverse complement strand
GAAGGAAATGTATATACGCTAAACCCTAATGACATGATAATCATTAGAAAAAATGAAATGCACAGAGTATTCCATAACAGCTCAAAAAAATATCGCAGATTTGTACTTATGATTTCTCCTGAATTTTTTGCACAAAAAAACTGCCTCGAATACGAGACAGGGTTTTTAACACAATCACAAAAATATGGTAACAAAATCAAAGCTGATATTGTTCACTCAAGCGGTCTTTATGACGCTATTTCTCGTTACAAGAAATATTCTAATAACTACAGCGTATCTGACAGTCCGATTACAGACAGTTGCATAATAGAAATATTACACATATTAAACAGTATATCTTCTTTTTCGTATGCCAATGTTTCTAACAGTCCGATAAAAGAAATTATTTCATATATAAATGATAATTTTGCAAATGACATCTCATTAGACGAATTATCAAATGTGTTCTTTATTTCAAAATATTATTTGTGTCGATTGTTTAAGCAAAGCACTGGCCTTACTATACAAAATTATATTCGTCATAAGCGATTAACATATGTTCAAGAGCTTCACAACGCAGGCAAAACGCTCACAGATGCCTCTACACTCGCAGGATTCCACGATTACTCTTCATTTTATCGTGCATACCTGAAAGAACACAACGCTCCACCAAGAACAAAGCGCGGTATATACGCCGAGAGGTGAAGTTTGTTCATAAAAAAGCATAAATAAAAAGAAAACTCTCAAATCATTGAGAGTTTTCTACATTAAATTCAACATTTAGGCATTCCACATCTGCAGGTTGTCACACTTTCAGGATTTACTTTCTGACATGATGGGCATTTCCAACCACCATTGTTTAAAAGTCTTTCTTCATAAGCTAAATCTGTTGTCGGTTTTTTGCCACTATCGCCGTTTATATTTTTCATCGATCTTGCATAATAACCTCTGTCAGGCAAAGCTGCAACCATTATGTATCCGGCAGTGCCCAAGAAAAAACACCACCAAAAATATCCTTTCGGTTCATGTCCTTTTTCTTCTGCTATGCTTGCAAACTTAAAGCATAACACCAGATTTATAACAAATGCAACAATAAGCAAAAAGATTGTCATTCAAATCCCCCTTTTTTTGATATTCTGTAAACTCTATCTATATTTTAGCATATTATGACATCTTAGTCAAGCAACACTCGTGAATAGGGAAAATGTTCAGAAAAAACTATAAACAAAAAGAAAGCTCTCATTTTAAGAGCTTTCCTTGTATTTTGTGTTATTTACTTATTCATAGCTTCCTGGACTGCAACTGCACAAGCAACGGTCATACCAACCATTGGGTTGTTACCTGCACCGATAAGTCCCATCATTTCTACATGAGCAGGAACTGAAGATGAGCCTGCAAACTGAGCGTCACCATGCATACGACCCATTGTATCTGTTAAGCCGTAAGATGCTGGACCTGCTGCCATGTTGTCGGGGTGGAGTGTTCTTCCTGTACCGCCGCCTGATGCAACAGAGAAATATTTTTTGCCATTTTCAATAGCCCATTTTTTGTATGTGCCTGCAACAGGGTGCTGGAATCTTGTAGGGTTAGTAGAGTTACCTGTGATAGAAACATCAACCGCTTCTTTCTGCATGATTGCAACGCCTTCTAATACATCGTTTGCACCATAGCATTTAACTTTAGCTTTTTCACCGTCAGAGAATGCAATTTCACGAACAACTTTGAGTTCGCTTGTATAGAAATCATATTCTGTTTCTACATAAGTGAAACCATTAATTCTTGAAATAATATAAGCTGCGTCTTTGCCCAAACCGTTTAAGATAACTCTTAAGGGTTCTTTTCTTACTTTGTTAGCAGTT
Source organism: Clostridia bacterium (assembly GCA_017523005.1). Taxonomy (GTDB): domain Bacteria; phylum Bacillota; class Clostridia; order RGIG6154; family RGIG6154; genus RGIG6154. The sequence goes on along the minus strand of JAFWXG010000003.1, from coordinate 6,750 downwards.
CTTGCGATACCGATTGCACCTTCAGCAGCTGCAAAGGATTCGTGACCTGCAAGGAAGCAGAAGCAATTTGTTTCTTCGCGAAGAAGCATAGCAGCCAAGTTACCATGGCCTAAACCTACACTTCTTGTTTCAGCAACAGAGCCTGGAATACAGAATGCCTGTAAGCCGACACCGATTGCTTCAGCAGCTTCTACTGCGTTTGCTTTGCCGTTTTTGATTGCGATTGCACAACCTAATGTGTATGCCCAAACAGCATTTTCAAATGCGATTGGCTGAACGCCTTTAACGATTGATTCAACATCTATACCTTTGGATAAGCAGAGATCTCTTGCTTCTTCCAAGGATGCAAAACCTAATTTTTTAAGTTCAACATCAATTTTAGCTTGTCTTCTTTCTTTACCTTCAAACTGTGCCATGAAAAACGCCTCCTCTCTTACTCTTCTCTCGGGTCAATGTATTTAACAGCTTCGTCAAAGCGACCGTATGTGCCGATGTTTTTCTCATAAGCTTCATTCGGGTTCATACCATGACGGATGTCTTCTAACATTTTACCGATTTTTACGAACTGATAGCCAATAACTTCATCATTTTTATCAAGAGCGTTTTTAAGGATATAACCTTCTGCCATCTGCATATAACGAACGCCTTTAGCATTTGTTGCAAACATTGTACCAACCTGTGAGCATAAGCCTTTACCTAAGTCTTCTAATGATGCGCCAACCGACAAACCATCTTCAGAGAAAGCGGTCTGTGTACGGCCGTATGCTAACTGCTTAAAGATTTCACGCATAGCAACATTGATTGCGTCACAAACGAGGTCAGTGTTTAATGCTTCGAGCAATGTTTTGCCCTGCAAAATTTCTGCTGCCATAGCTGCAGAATGTGTCATACCAGAACAGCCCAATGTTTCAACCAAGGCTTCCTCGATAATACCATTTTTAACATTCAAAGTTAATTTACAAGCACCCTGCTGTGGTGCGCACCAGCCAACACCGTGTGATAAACCTGAAATGTCGGAAATCTGGTAGGATTTAACCCATTTGCCTTCCTCCGGAATCGGAGCAGGGCCGTGATGCGGTCCTTTTTTTACAGGACACATTTTTTCTACTTCATGTGTGTAGTTCATAACTTTTCCTCCTGCTATATTTAATTTTAATAATAATCTTAAAGCCGAAATTCAGTATACCATACAAACTCTGTTTTGTCAAACATAAGCGACAAAATTTTATCTTTTTTTACTTAAATTTATCCAAAGCTCCATATAGGCTTTTGTCTGGGTGCAATACGGCAGAATTTTTAAGCCTAATTCATGAAAAAGCTTTGAGCTTTCATAGGTTATTCCGTATTTTACATTCGGTACAAAAATTTCCACATTTTCCTCTTTTGCTTTTTTGCAAAATTGCTGAAAATTTTTGCTTAAAGTGTTAAGCGTTCCCGAATGATACGGGGAAATTATTACTGCCTTATATTTACTTAAATCATATTTAAAACTGTCGCTTGGGAAACTGTCAACCTTTAGAATTTCTGGATTTTCGCAAAGCGTGACTCTGCCTGTTCCGATATTTTCTTCGTCTGTTAACGGTAGATGTTTTTTATTTATTTTTTTGCCTATACAATAAGGCTGATTGTCTAAACTATACACCTCGTCAGTACATTCAGCATGACGCAAAACATGAACTGCATTATGGATATGAGCGTGTTTTTCGTTAGTGTTTTTGTATGCCACAAACACACCTTTATGCTTTCTTGATTTAATAAAATCAACCGCAGTTTTGAAATTTATGTGTCCGTTACTTCTTTTGTCGTGAAGCGGATAGTTTGCAGACACCAAAACCACAGGAATTTCGCATTTCCCCAGCATAAATCCTAAAGCGGTTGCCGAATACTGCAGGGTATCTGTGCCGTGAGTTACAATAATTCCGTCATAGTCCTTGTCAATATTGTCGAATACACATTCGGTCAGCTTGTTAATTTCGGTTGCGCTTAATTGCTCACTCAAAATTGTATACGGAGAAAGTGTTTCAAATTCTGCCTTACCTTTGTAGTTTGCTATAAGCTCGTATTTTGCAGAACTGTCGGGAGATATCCAGCCGTCTTTGACTTCACTGCCTATTGTCCCGCCTGTAAAAATAACTAAAATTTTCATAATTTTTTACCCCAGATAAACATCCATAATAAGCATCAAACAAAAGCCTGCAAGGAGTGCATAAGTTGAGCCTCACTGGTTTCCGTGTGCATGAGTTTCAGGAATCATTTCGTCGCTTATTACATAAAGCATAGTACCGCCCGCAAAAGCAAGCGCAAAGGGCAATATTGCATTTGAAACAGTTACCGCAAAATATCCGATAAGCGTGCCTATAATTTCTATAACACCTGTCATTGATGCGGCAAAAAATGTGCGTTTTTTGCTTATTCCCGCTGCGAGCATAGGAGATATAATAACCATACCCTCAGGGATATTTTGTAATGCTATACCCCCTGCAACAGTGAGTGCTTCAGCGGTGTTACCGCCACCAAAGCCTACCCCTGCCGCAATACCTTCGGGGAAATTATGAATTGCAACAGCAAGCACAAACAATAAAATTTTATCTGCATTTACTGCCCCGTGTTTTTCAGGCTCTATTCCCGCCAGTTTGTGGAGATGCGGAACTAATTTATCAATAAGATTTAAAACCAAAGCTCCCGCAAATATACCTAAGATTGTTATAATTATATTGCCGTTGTTTTCAAAAGAGGGCAAAATAAGTCCTACAACCGCCGCCGCGAGCATAACTCCTGCGGCAAACCCCATTATTATATCGCTGAAAGTGTGTGATATTTTCTTGAACAAAAATCCGAAAATTACACCCACCAATGTTGCTCCTCCCACACCAAGTGCAGTTAATAACACAAGCTTCATTCAAATCACCTCTCCTTTATGAAATTATACACTATTTTTCGGCTTGCGGTCAAGTAAACAGCAAAAAAATAATTTTTTGCGTATATCACTTGAAATGTGAGAAAAAATATGGTAAAATATTGTGATTAGCTATGTACTTATTATACTTTTTATATAAAGGAGACAAAAACCATGAATTTAGCCGATTTGGGACAGCTTTTATTTCCGCATATTACCAAAACACCCGAGGACTATTTTAAACTTTATCCGAAAAGAAATCTTCCCGAGGGTGCAAAGGTTACAAGATTTGCACCGTCACCGACAGGATTTTTGCATATCGGCGGTCTTTTTGCCGCACTCATTAACGAAAGACTTGCGCACCAAAGCGGTGGTGTATTTATGCTCCGCATTGAAGATACCGACAAAAAACGCGAAGTTGAAGACGGTGTAAGCGGTATTATTGACGGTCTTAATGCTTTCGGTATTCATATTGACGAGGGTTTTGTGGCAAAGGACAAGCAGGTAGGCGAATACGGAACTTACCTTCAGTCAGAGCGTGCTGAGATTTACCAGACATTTGCGAAAGATTTATTGCTTAAAGGCTTGGCATACCCTTGCTTTTGCACCGAAGAAGAAATTTCCGAAATAAGAGCAACACAAGAGGCTGAAAAAGAACTCCCAGGCTATTACGGGAAATATGCAAAATGCCGTGACCTCACTTTCGAGCAAATAAAAGAAAAAATTGAGCAGGGCATACCTTATGTTCTTCGTTTAAAATCTCCCGGAAATAGTGAAAAGAGAATTTCCTTTAAAGACGGAATAAGAGGTAATATCGAAATGCCTGAAAACATTGTTGATATTGTGCTCTTAAAAACAGATGGTATTCCAACTTACCATTTTGCTCACGCAATAGATGATACTTTAATGGGCACAACCCATGTTATAAGAGGTGACGAATGGATTTCGTCTGTTCCGATACATTTGCAACTCTTTTACTGTCTCTCATTGAAACCGCCGAAATATGCACATATTGCACCAATCATGAAAATGGACGGCGACAGCAAGAGAAAACTTTCAAAGAGAAAAGACCCCGAAGCGTCGGTTTCATATTACAGCGAAGAGGGATATCCCAAAGACGGTGTAATTGAGTATCTCTTAAATTTAGCAAACTCAAACTTTGAAGATTTCAAAAAACAGAACAAAAATGCCGACTGGCGTGACTTCCCGCTCCAGATGAACAAAATGAGTAATTCAGGTTGTTTGTTTGATTTGGTTAAAATGAACGATATGTGCAAAAACAAAATTGCACTCAAGTCAGCCGAATGGGTTTATGACGAAGCATTAAACTGGGCTAAAGATTATGACAAAGAATTGTTTGGACTTCTTAAAGCCGACAAGGAATACGGCGTAAAATTATTTAATTTTGACCGAAATCCAGAAAAGCCACGAAAAGATTTGGGCAAATGGAACGAGGTTAAAGAAACATTTTCTTATATGTTTGACTCATTGTTTAACCCAACCTACGAACTGCCCCAGAATTTAAATGTTGAAGACATCAAAAAAATTGCATCTGCTTATATAGACCGCTATAACCCATCTCTTAACAAAGAAGAATGGTTTAACGATTTAAAAGATTTGGCAGAAGAAGTTGGATTTGCACGAGAAGTTAAGGAATATAAGCAAAATCCTGATAGCTTCCCGGGCCATGTAGGAGATGTAAGCTCTGTTATAAGAGTGGGTGTGACAGGAAGAATGAAGAGTCCTGACCTTCACGGAATTTTAGAGGCTTTAGGTGCTGACGAAGTTAAGAGAAGATTAGAAAAGTTTGTAAAGGAGATTTAGTGCTATGGAAGAAATGACACATTTTATTATAGATGAAATTGACAAAGATTTAGAAGACGGTGTATACACCAAAGTGCAAACAAGATTTCCGCCCGAACCGAACGGATATTTGCACATAGGTCATGTAAAGGCAATAAACATTGACTTTTCCATGGCAAAAAAATATAACGGAACCTGTAATTTGCGTCTTGACGACACCAACCCCACAAAAGAAGACACCGAGTATGTAGATTCCATTATGGAAGATATCAAATGGCTGGGTTTTAAGTGGGACAAGGTTTTGTATGCGTCAGACTATTTCCCGATTATTCACGAATGTGCGATAAAGCTTATCAAAAAAGGATTGGCTTATGTTTGCGAGCTTACTCCCGAACAAATGAGAGAGTACAGAGGTACATTCAGCGAGCCGGGAAAGGAAAGTCCGTACAGAAACCGTTCTGTTGAAGAAAATTTAGACCTTTTTATGCGCATGACAAACGGCGAATTTGAAACAGGCTCTAAAGTACTTCGTGCTAAAATTGATATGGCGTCAGGCAACTTAAATATGCGTGACCCAATCATTTACAGAGTTTTAAAAGCTCATCATCACAGAACAGGCGATAAATGGTGCGTGTACCCAATGTATGACTTTGCACATCCGATTTCCGATGCGGCAGAGGGCGTAACACATTCACTCTGTTCATTAGAATTTGAAGACCACAGACCGCTTTATGACTGGGTTTTAAAAGAATGTGAATTTGAAGTTCCGTCAAGACAGATTGAGTTTGCGCGTCTTAATTTAAACTACACATTAACAAGCAAAAGAAAATGCTTACAGCTTGTTAAAGAGGGCATTGTAGACGGTTGGGACGACCCAAGAATGTCTACAATCTGCGGTATGAGAAGAAGAGGCTATCCCGCAGAGGCGCTTATTGATTTTGTGAACCGTGTAGGTGTTTCGAAGGCGCACAGCGTTGTAGATTATTCTCTGCTTGAAGCTTGTGTTCGTGAAAACTTAAACCAGAACGCACCGCGTGCTATGGCAGTATTCCACCCATTAAAAGTTACTATTGAAAATTATCCTGAAGGACAAACCGAATTGCTTTCGGTTGAAATCAATCCTAATGACGAAAGTGCAGGAACAAAAGAAGTTTCTTTCTCAAAGCATTTATACATTGAGCAAGACGATTTCATGGAAGTTCCGATTAAAGGTTATAAACGCTTGACCCCCGACAACGAAGTTCGTTTAAAGGGTGCGTACTTTGTAAAGGTTAAAGAAATTGTAAAAGATGCCGACGGAAATGTAGAAGAGCTTATCTGTACCTACGACCCCGAAAGCAAAGGCGGAAACTCCCCTGACGGCAGAAAAGTTAAGGGTACAATCCAGTGGGTTGACGCTCTAAACTGTGCAAACGCAACAGTTAATTTGTATGAACCTTTATTTGTTACATCTAACCCATCTGGCGAGGACGGCGAAACAGATATAATGGAAAATTTAAATCCGAATTCCTTAAAAGTTTTAAAGGACTGCAAGCTTGATTTAGATTTACAAAATGCAGTTCCCGGTAAAACTTATCAGTTTATGAGAAACGGTTACTTTACATTAGATACTCATTCAACCAAAGATAATTTAATCTTTAACTTAACAGTAACTCTCAAGGATTCGTTTAAAAAATAAGGAGTGAAAAGCATGGAGAAAGAAAAATTCTATATAACCACCGCCATCGCATATACATCACGAAAACCCCATGTAGGCAACACCTACGAGGTGGTTTTGACTGATGCGATTGCAAGATATAAACGAAGTAAAGGATATGATGTTTATTTCCTTACAGGTACTGATGAACATGGTATCAAAATTCAGGAAAGTGCAGAACAGGCAGGCATCAGTCCGAAAGAATATGTAGACGGCGTAGCAGGCGAAATCAAAAATATCTGGAATTTAATGAACACATCTTATGACAAGTTCATCCGTACAACAGATGATTTTCATGTTGAAGCTGTTCAGAAAATTTTCAAAAAATTCTATGACCAGGGCGACATTTACAAAG
>JAFWXG010000250.1 GCA_017523005.1 Clostridia bacterium | reverse complement strand
TTTTCTAAAAAACTATTGAAATTGTCGAAAAACATGCTATAATAATAGTATAAGAATGTTTCTGTCGGTGACATATTTTGTGTAGGGGATGTGTTACTTAAATGAAACGACAAGAGGAAAGAGAGGTAATCAAAATGTTCAAAAAATTATGGGCGTTAATGCTTGCTGTAGCAATGCTTTTAACTTGCGTTGTTCCTATGGCTGCATTTGCGGAAGAAAGTGCAATTACTGCATCAGCTGACGCTGTCGGCACTGTAAAATCAGCATTTAGTGATGTTGCAGAAAGCCCCTATATTTCAGAAATCAATTTATTAAATGCTATCTCTGTTTTGGCAGGAGACCCAGGTGGTACATTCCGTCCTACAGACACTATTTCAAGAGCAGAAATGGCAGCTATTATTGTTAGAATTTCAGGTATGGAAGCTTCTGTAGCCGCAGGAGAAACAGAATTTGAAGATGTTCCTTCAAGCCACTGGGCATCAGGATACATCAAAATTGCTTCAAGCCTTGATGTAATCAATGGTGATGGTAATGGTAAATTCAGACCTGATGATGATGTAACTTATAATGAAGCAGTCAAAATGCTTGTTTGTGTATTAGGTTATGGTGTGAAAGCTGTTGAAGTAGGTCCTTGGCCTACAGGTTACTTGGTAACTGCTGACGACCTTAAACTTAATGATGAAGTTTTGGTTCAAACAGGTAAAGCTTCTCGTGAAACAGTTGCTAAACTTGTTGCTAACTCATTAGACATTGACTACTTAGAAAAAGTTGGTTTTGGCGATAAAGACAGATGGGTAGCAACAGCAGGTAAAACATTACTTTCTGAGAAACTCAAAGTTACAAAAGTTGAAGATATTGTTACTGAAAGTTCATTGACTTCAACAGTTGGAACAGGTGCTTTAAGAAATCATGAAGTTAAAATCAACGATATCAGATACTATGTTGGTGAAACTGATATTGCTAAATATGTTGGTTATCCTGTAGTAGCTTATGCAAAATTGGACAAATCTGTTGATAAAGAAGTAAGCACAATCGTATACTATGAATTAGATACTGAAAATGTTGCTTATATCGAAATTGATGGAGATGATATCCATAGCGCAACATCTTCTGTAATCAATGTTTTTGAAAGCGAAGAGTCTGCAAAGACAAAGAAATATCAGATTGCTCCTGGTGCTTTGAAAATTGTTAACAATGTGGGAAATATGGGATACGACTTATCATTGTTAGATCCAAACAATCGTGGTAACAATGTTATCGGCGAAGTAATTATGATCGACAAAGATGAAGATGATGTTGTTGAAACAATCTTTGTTTCTGTTACTCAAACTTATGTTGTAAGCTCTTTAAGAAAAGCAAACAATGGATTCTATATTTTGGCGTATGATTTAGATGGTGATTCTTCTAATGACAGATTGCCCGCAACAGGTAAATTTGATTTGGAAGATATAACACTTAAGCTGACAATCGAAAAAGACGGCAAAGAAATTCCTTATACTGATATTCAGGAATACAATGTAATTTCTTACACTACTGACGGTAACAATATTCATAAGCTTGTAGTTTCTGATGAAACTGTTACAGGTAAAGTAGAAAAGATTTTAACAACAACAGGCAAAATCGTTGTTGAAGGAAATGAATACGAATATGCAGATGTATTGCCACAATCTAAGAAGGGTAATGTTGGAGATGCTCTCACATTACATTTAGACCAGTTTGGTAAAGTTGCATATACAACAAAAGATTCTTCAAGTGTTGCAGATGACTATGCATACATGATTGGTTTAGGTCAGGATGGTTTAGGCACAATCAATGCAAACGAATGGCAGATTAAAGTTTACACCAAAGAAGATGGTGCTCAGGTATTAAGCTTTGCTGATAATGTATCATTTATCAACAACGGTGTTACAAACTCAAACAATTCAGGCAATCCTTATAATGAACAGACATTGGCAACAGGTTTAACTTCTTATGGTTTGTTAAGCTCTGGTGTGGCAGTACCTCAGGTTGTTAAATTTGCTACAAACTCCGAAGGCAAAGTTACTGCTATTGAAACAGCTGTAACAATTCCTTCTTCTGTAGTTCAACAGCACAGACAAACGAACAGGCTTCAGTATTCAGAAGAAACCTTTATGATGGTGATGGTTCTAAGTTCTATGCACATTTAGCAGGATTTAGCACAAGCAGTACTTCTCCAGGTAAGAAGAACTATGTATATACCGGTGCTCAATTATTGTTCATGCCTTTAGATACTTCAGGTAATGTAATAGAAGAAGATATTGCGTTTGCACCTGCAACAATGTTCTTTAACGGAAATGGTAATGCATCTCACAATGTATCCGATTTTGAACTTTATGATTGCGATCAGGATGGTAATATCGGTTTGATTGTTGCTAAATTACCACATGATTCAGCAGAATACAAACAGCCAAGAAATACTACACTTTATATCGTATCTGATGTAAGCACTTCTGTAGTTGATGGCGAAAAAATGGTTAGAATTTCCGGTTATTCTGCAAAATATAAAGACCAGGCAAAAGGTATTACAACATTTGACATGCCTTACAATACAACATGCTTGAATTCAACAATTTCAGCTGCTAAAGCAACTGCTGCTGATATTAAACCTGGTGACATCATAACTGCAACAGTTATGCCGAACGGAAAAGTATATGCATATAACTTATATTATAGCGTACTTGATGATTTAGCAGACGGCACATTTACAGGTGGCGGTATTAGTGCAAGTGATGCAAGCTATACTACAACTTGGTATAGTGGCTCAACATTAGGTTCTGTTGCAGCTGGTACTATCGTTTCAAATGATGTAAGAAACGGTAATGAAT
>JAFWXG010000249.1 GCA_017523005.1 Clostridia bacterium | reverse complement strand
TAAGCGCAAGCCCTAAAACAATGATAAGACAATCTGCAATTTTTTTCTTCATAAAAGGCGCCCTCTTTGTGCATTATTTATGTGTTAATTATACTACATATTAGTCATTTTGTAAAGTTTTTTCTACATTTATCTAATATAAATTCAAAGTCTGTGATACTTCGTATTACCCATGAAACATATCTGTTCCCAAACGCGTAAACTATAGCAATCGAAAGAACTAAAGATATTATGATGTTCTCCCATTCGGAGAAAAGAAAAGGTTTATAAAAATTTGAAGACCCTTTTATAATAAACCCATGAATGAGATATATACTTAAAGTGTATTTGCCAATGTATGTAATTCCTTTAATATTTTTGTTTGGAATTATAAAAAACAAAGATATTGTAAATACAAATGCTAAAAGAATTAAAAGAAATCTTATAGTTGGTGTAAAATCGCTTGTGCTATACGAAGTAGCGTGATACACCCATGATGTGCTGATATGAGGAATGATCATATATGCTATAGCAAATGCAATTATTAAAGATATAATTGCTGTGGTCTTAAATTTTTCTGTCTTAATATTGAGATTTTTAAACCAAACCCCAAGAAGAAAAAACGGATAAAAGCAAATCATTCTGGAAAGTGAGAAATTGTATCCGATTTTTTCTACAAAGCCTGCAAGAATTGCTATGATTACCGATAAAACTATCCATATAGGATATTTGTTTTTTACAACATAAAGACTTAATGTCCAGCCCGCGCATGCAAGTAAATACCACATAATCCAGTATGGCCTGTCAAATACAATTCTCCAACCCAAAAACTGGCAATATAATATCTGAAAAATTATATATGGGATTAGTTGCCTGAAAATTATATTTTTTATGCTCGGCTTGGCAAAATAACCTGTTGTAAAAACAAATGCAGGCATGTGGAACATATAAATTATTATGTATAGCTTATATTTGACTGCACCTACAAAAAGCTCAAAAAAATGAGCAAGAACAACCAGAAATATAAGTATTGCTTTTAAGTTATCTATTTTGTAGTTTCTCATGCCTTTTCTCCTCCAATTCTTTATATATCAATTTTACCTTGTTATAATAATATTGTCAATAATTACATATAAAAAAAGCCTTTGGAATTTTCCAAGGGCTTTTATTATATTTGATTAAACCAATTCGATGATAGCTTGAGATGCGCTGTCCCCTCTTCTGGGAGCCATCTTAATTATTCTGGTGTAACCACCGTTTCTATCAGCATATTTGGGGGCAATTTCAGAAAATAACTTTGTAACAACATCTTCGCTTGTGATGTAAGCCAAAGCCTGTCTTCTGGTATGAAGTGTATTCTTTTTGCCCAATGTAATCATTTTTTCAGCCATGCAACGAACTTCTTTCGCACGATCAACAGTTGTAACCATTTTGCCGTTTTCGAGCAAGGAAGTGGTTAAGCTTCTGAGCATTGCTTTTCTATGTGCTGTACTACGGCCTAATTTTCTTGTTCCTGGCATGAAAATACCTCCTTTTCATATAAGGTGTCTATTGTTATTTAAAACAATTATTCGTCCTCTTCCTTTTGCAAGGACAAACCTAAGCTTTCCATCTTCTGAAGAACTTCTTCTAAAGATTTTCTGCCCAAGTTTCTAACCCGCATCATATCCTCTTCGGTCTTGCTTGCCAAATCTTCAACTGTGTTAACGCCTGCGCGCTTTAAGCAGTTGTATGAACGCACAGACAAATCAAGTTCTTCAATAGTCATTTTCAAAACTTCGTTACCTTTTGCATCTGGTTTATTAACCAAAATGTCGGTAGCTGCTGCACTTTCAGAAAGATTCATAAACAATTCCAAATGTTCAATAAGGATTTTTGCTGCCAAGCTTACTGCGTCATCAGGTGTAGTTGTACCATTTGTGGTAACCTCAAGTGTAAGCTTGTCATAGTCAGTCTGCTGACCAACTCGGGTATTTTCAACATAGAAATTAACTTTATCTACAGGAGTGTAGATAGAATCAACCGGAATCATGTCTGTTACCATGTACTGGCTGTCCGCACGATTCTTTTCAGCAGAAACAAAGCCTCTGCCTGTGGTTAATGTGATTTCCATATTAAGGTTTGCGTCTTCGTTTAAGGTTGCGATATGCAAATCAGGATTTAAGATTTCAACATCAGCGTCGCACTTAATATCCTCAGCCTTTACTTCGCCTTTACCGCTTGCATCAATGTAAACTAATTTAGAACCTGTTGTATGCATTTTTACATGCAACTTTTTAAGGTTCAAAATGATATCTACAACATCCTCTTTTACTCCTGGAATAGTAGAAAATTCATGTTGAACGCCATTGATTTTAACAAATGATGCTGCAGCACCCGGAAGAGAAGACAACAATGTTCTTCTTAAGGAGTTTCCGATTGTAATACCATAGCCTCTTTCTAAAGGTTCAATCGTAAACTTACCATATCTGCCATCTTCAGACATTTCTACGCACTCAATCTTCGGCTTTTGAATTTCTATCATAATAACCTCCTTTTTGTCCTCTTAAAAAGGGACAGTTTATCGATTCCATTTTAAAACTACGAAATCAAAACACTTGATGTGTCTTAAACTCGCGTGAGAGGCATTTATAAATATAAATGCCACCACGAGATTATTATTTAGAGTACAATTCAACGATTAAGTGTTCTGCGATATCCAAATCAACATCTTCCTTAGCAGGAACAGCAATAACTTTAGCTTCTAAAGTATCACGGTTCAAATCAAGCCATTTTGGAATTGCTTTACCTGATGTGGATTCAAGAACTGCCTTGATTTTTTCAGAGCTGCGGCTCTTTTCTTTGATTGTGATAACATCACCTACAGATAAAAGATAAGAAGGAATATTTACCTTTTTACCGTTTACAGTGAAATGACCATGACGAACAAGCTGACGAGCTTCTGCACGGGACATACCGAAACCTAATCTGTAAATTACATTATCAAATCTGCTTTCCAAGATAGAAAGCAAGTTTTCACCTGTGATGCCTTCTCTCTTTTCAGCCATTTCAAAATAATGAGCAAACTGACCTTCTAATACACCATAATAGCGTCTTGCTTTTTGTTTTTCACGAAGCTGAATACCATAGTTGGAAAGCTTCTTTCTTGCTTTGCCATGCTGGCCTGGTGCATATTCTCTGTTCTTAACGCTGCATTTATCAGAATAGCAACGGTCGCCTTTTAAATAGAGCTTACAGCCTTCGCGTCTGCACAATCTGCATACAGCACCTGTATATCTTGCCATAAACTTACCTCCGTTTCAAATTCCTGCAAAGTCTTGCAGGGTCAAATTCAAAATTGATATCAAAGTCTCAGACTCTTCTTCTCTTTGGTGGTCTGCATCCGTTGTGAGGAATCGGAGTTACATCTTTAATCATGCTAACTTCGAGACCTACTGCCTGCAAAGCACGGATTGCAGCTTCACGACCGGCGCCCGGTCCTTTAACATATACTTCAACGCTCTTTAAACCATGTTCCATTGCAGCGGTTGCAGCTTTTTCAGCAGCAGACTGTGCAGCAAAAGGAGTTGATTTTTTTGAACCTTTGAAGCCCAATTCACCGGCACTTGCCCAGGAAAGTGCATTTCCCTGAGTATCGGTAATTGTAACAATGGTATTGTTAAAGGTGGAGTTAATATGCACTGCGCCTTTTTCAATATTTTTCTTTTCTTTGCGTCTTCTGACGGTTTTTTTGGTAGCAGTTTTAGCCATTTAATTTCCTCCTCCTTTACTTCTTTTTATTAGCGATAGTCTTTTTAGGACCTTTTCTTGTTCTCGCATTGGTCTTTGTTCTCTGACCTCTAACCGGAAGG
>JAFWXG010000248.1 GCA_017523005.1 Clostridia bacterium | reverse complement strand
TGTTCTATTTCCTTTTTTGTAAAACCGTTGCATCCTTTTTTAGAATCATTATTTATTTTATGAATAAAGTCTGATGTCGGATATTCTATGCACTTATTTTTTTCTGTTTTGCCTTTATATGCAAATCTTTCAGGGGTTATAAACTCATATTTTGGAAACGATGTTTTTCTTATCATGTATGCTAACTTATTTTCCACTGTCTCTACTGGAATTTTGAGCATACTCCCGCCTTTTCTTATATACACTTCAGAAAAAGCTCTTTCATTAGAAAGTCTCATTACTTTTTGTGCTCTCTCAACATCGGCAAAACCTACAAAGTTATGACCTGTTGCAGCAACAATTTTGTTATCTGCAATAATTTCCGCCTGCAAAAAACCGGGGTTATTTACATTTGATAATGTATCACAATTATAGCTTGCAAGCTCAATTACAATCTGGTTTAATCCCCATGACACATAGTCTTTAATATCAATCTCATCAATTCTTGTATAGCCATGCGGTGCTCTGCCAGGTCCATAGCCTGCAAATTCGCCGTTAATTGTTATTCTGTAGTTTGATGCACCTGTTATTAAAAGTTTCGCGTTTTCTCCGCTGCAATCAAAATTTGCAGCAAAGAAAGCGGTTATATTTTTTTTCTTCTCTTAAATCTTTTAAAAAGATTGGTTTTGCCAACTTAAACATCTGTTTTTAACCTCTTTCTTTTCATTTGCAATAAAAAAAGTATAAATCGGCTTTTTAAGTTTGTCCCCGATTTATACTTTATTCTTAACTAAATACACTCTTTGAACCTTTTTCTTAAGGTCTCCAGACTCTTTTTCTCAATACGGGAAATCTGTACCTGTGACACTCCAAGCTTATCCGCAATCTGTTGCTGAGTTTCTTCCTTGAAGTACCTTAATAATATCACTTTTTTACTTCTGTTGTCAAGTGTATCCAGCAATTCTTTTATAAATATTCTGTTTACTGTTTGTTCTTCTTCCTCTTCGTTAACTTTTATCTTATCTATTACAAAATTATCGTCGTCATCGTGTTTGTCATATAAAGACTCAGCAGGTCTTGTAGCGTCTATAGCATCGGCAATATCTTCCAAAGAAAGTCCTGTTTCTTTTGAAAGCTCTGAAAGAGACGGAGAACGCCCTAATTTCTTGTTTAATTTCTCTTTTGCAAAACCTATTTTGCCCGCGTTTTCTTTTATTGTTCGTGATACCTTTACAAGTCCGTCATCGCGAAGATATCTTTTTATTTCTCCCATAATCATAGGCACGGCATAAGTTGAAAACTTAAAGCCTAAACTTTCGTCAAAGTTATTTACCGCCTTAATAAGGCCGATACTCCCTATTTGCACTAAATCCTCGTAATCTGTGCCACGCCCTAAAAATCTTTTTGCTACCGAATGAACTAAACCAATATTTTCTTCAATCTTCTTGTTGTCCATTATCTCTCCTAAAGGTTTTTCTCATGATAACTTTTGTCCCCTCATCAACTGCAGAAATAACATCTACCATATCCATAAACGATTCCATCACTGTAAATCCCATACCTGAACGCTCAAGCTCGGGCTGAGATGTATACATAGGCTCTCTCGCCTTTTCAACATTCAAAATTCCTACGCCCTTGTCTTTTACTGTTATTTCAACTTGTCCGTCGCAATATGTAGCACTTAAAATTACAATCCCTTCTTTGCCTTTATATCCGTGGATTATGGCGTTTGTTACAGCCTCAGATACTGCTGTTTTTATGTCGCAAAGTTCTTCTACTGTAGGGTCGGCATCAAGTAAGAATGCTGCAATCACCTGCCTTGCCAATCGTTCGTTTTCCCCGATTGCCAAAAACTTAATTTCCATGTTATTTCTCATTTCATCACCCCGCAAACTGTTTCAATCGCATCATCCAAGGCATTGCACATTGGTATTATTTTGTTAAGTCCTGAAATCAAAATTACCTTTTCCACCCCTGATTTTGCTCCTGATATTAAAACATTTCCGCCAAATGCTTT
>JAFWXG010000247.1 GCA_017523005.1 Clostridia bacterium | reverse complement strand
GAAACCAAATCATCTTGTTCGATATCAGCACTTTGATATTTTTTTGTTATATGAGCCACAAGTCTTAAATTTTTTTCAATCAGTTCTTCTCTTGCCTAGAGATCGCCGTCTGTCATTTTTTTTAGTGCTTCTCTTTCTTCTGCAGCAGACATAGGCTTTTGAAACGCATTTCCTGATGATATGTAAGAGAGAAGAAAAAATATCTGTATTAGTGCCTCGCTTAACAGCATTATAAAACCACTCCTTTAGTTAACTATATTAAAAAATACACAAAATAGTACTTCTAAAAAGTTAAATATTTCCTTGACTTTTTAGGTAAACAAAGGTATACTATTCGTATAGTACATACATATATGAATTTAAAAGGAGATTTAAACTATGAAACAAAATTATGTATGGTTAGATTCGACGGATTTCAAAGAGCTTGGAGGCTGGGCTTTAGATTCTCAATTTTCACATTTAATGGGTTCTCCATACTTGCTTGCAATAGAACAACCTGGTGTTCCGGTTGATGATGCAAAGATTGATTTTGAATGGAAAGGCGAGAAAAAAGCAAGAGTATGGGTTAGAACAAAAAACTGGTATTTCCCTTATGCTCCTGGTGTATTTAAAATAAAAGTTAACGATGTTATGTCAGAAACCATGTTAGGCGACAGTCCTACACACGAATGGTTTTGGCATTTAGCAGGGGATTTTGATTTGGAACAAGGTAAAGCCACACTTTCGCTTTGTGACCAGTCAGGTTATTTTGGAAGAGCAGCAGCTGTTTTGGTTACTGACGATATGGACTTTGTTCCGCCACGACCTGTTGATGAGTATAAAAATCTCCGTGCAAAACTCATGGGCAAAGATATTGAAACAAAAACAAACTATGGTACATTTGATGTAGTTGTTTGCGGTGCAGGCCCTGCGGGCATACCTGCAGCTATTGCAGCAGCAAGACATGGTGCAAAAGTTCTTTTGATTAGTAATAGACCCGTTATTGGTGGTAATGGTTCGGTAGAAATGGGCGTTTCTTTCGATGGCGCATCTTCAAGACAGCCAAATGCTCGTGAAGGCGGTATTGCAGAAGAAATCGTCAGAAGATTCTTCCGTGATGAAAAGCATTGGGGTTATGTTTTAGAAGACTTAGTTGCACAGGAAGAAAATATTACTGTTCTGCTAAATCACTTTGTATGTGACGCAAAAACAGAAAATGATATAATTGTATCTGCAACTGCTATGAATGTATTAACAAATGAAAAAATCGAAATTTTTGCCAAGCAGTTTATTGAAAGCTCAGGCGATGGCTGGCTCGGTTATTATGCCGGTGCGAAATTCAGAGTTGGAAGAGAAGCAAAATGGCAATATAATGAAGAATTTGCTCCAGAGACCCCTGATACCTGTACAATGAGTGGTGTTGTTGAAAATTCCTTGAAACAGATGAGACTTGGAGGAATGATTCAAGAAACTGACCATGAAACTACATACGAGGCACCTGATTGGGTACCTAAATTCCCGGCAGGCAAAGATTATGGCAGAAACTTACAGTGGGTAGGGTATCACTGGTGGCTTGAAACACCAAACATATATGATGATATTTATGATGCTGAAATGGCTCGTGACGAGTTGTTCAGAATTGACTTAGGTCATTACAATTATGTAAAGAATTTATGGCATGAAAAAGAAAGAGCCAAAAATTATACATTCAGATGGATGCCTTATTTCCACGCAAAACGCGAATCAAGAAGATTTATCGGCGACTATGTGCTTACACAGAACGATTGCATGGAAGGCAGAGATTTTTTAGATACAGTATCCCATACAGGTTGGCCGATTGATATTCATCATCCAAAGGGTATTTATTCAGGAAAAGAAGGTCCGTTCTTCTCAAACACTCATGTTCCGATGAGCAAAATACCTTTCCGTTGCCTCTATTCTGTAAATATTAAGAACTTGTTTATTACAGGCAGATGCGAAAGTGTATCACATATTGCACTTGGTACTTGTCGTGTTCAGAATACTATTGCTTGTGCAGCACAGGCAGCAGGTACAGCAGCAGCGCTTTGTGCCAAAGACGGAATTATGCCAAGAGAATTTGGTCAGACAAGAATTAAAGAATTACAGCAAATTTTATTAAAAGACGACCAGTATATTCCTGGCAGAATTAACGAAGACGAGCTTGACCTTGCAAGAAAATCAACAGTAACAGCTTCTTCTGAAAAGAGCGGGGAAGAGTTCTACTTCCATATTGGTGTTGAATCAGAAGGTCGTGAGCTTAACAAACAAAGAGCAACATTCTTTGCAAGAAATGTTTCAGATAACATTGAAAGCGTTTGGACAAAGTTTACAAACAAAACCGATGAAGAAAAGACTGTTAAAGTTCATGTTCGTCTGCAAGCAGACCCGGACGGTTATGAAACGGAAGAAGATACTTGTGTATGCGAAATTGTACTCCCGCCAAATTCAACAGATTGGTATGAAGTAAAAATCAATGTTGTTACAAAACTTCGCTATATCTGGTTATGGACAGAAAAATGTGATGGAGTATGGTGGCATACATATAGCCCTGCAGCTTTAGACCACACCTGCTCAGAACGCGAAAACGAAAATGAAATTTTCAGACAAGAAAGAGACACAACTCACGCAGTCCAGCTTGAAAAACCTGTAGTAGGAATTGCAAACTGCAGTGCAGATAATATTATAAACGGATATTCAAGAATTCAGAGTCTTGAAAATTACGAATGGGTATCTGATCCTGATCAAGGACTTCCACAGTGGATTGAGCTTAAACTTGATAAGCAACAGCAAATCAACAGCGTATATGTAACACTTGATACAGATATGACAAACCCGTCTATGCTTCAGCCGTTTAAGGTTGTTCCAAGCTCATTGGTAACAGCATATAATGTAGAGGTTCATGATGGTGAGAAATGGATTGAAGTAGCGTCTGTTAAAGATAACTGGTTAAGAAGACACATTCATAAATTCGATGCAATCAATGCAACAAGAGTAAGAATAAATGTAACTGCAACTGGCGATAACCAGACAGCAAGAATTATGGAAGTTCGTATCTACAACGAATAGTTTTAAATTAAAAACCACCTGAATATCAGGTGGTTTTTTAAAATTGTTTTAATAATCAGTTTGATTTTGCCAGCATATTCTCAATAAATATTCCATATCCTTTTGTCGGGTCGTTTACAAATACATGAGTAACTGCTCCGACTAATTTTCCATCCTGAACGACAGGACTACCACTCATACCACAAACTACGCCGCCCGTTTTCTTTATGAGATTTAGGTCAGTCACTTCAATCATCATTCCCTTGGGCATAAAAATAGAACTTCTTATAATTTTTGTGATGTTTATAGTGTATGGCTTTATTTCCTGTCCGTCTATGGTTGAATAAATATATGCTTTCCCTTCATGAATGTTCTCAGGACCTGCAACAGGAATTTCTGTCCCGTTAAAATTTTCAAATTTGAAATAAGCACCGGCTTCAGTGTTGTGAGTAAGCTCACCTAAAACAGGAGTTTCACTTAAAAAGACTCCGTTTATCTCTCCGGGAACTCCGTTACTTCCTTTGGTTACAGAATTGATTGAAACCTTTTGTGCTATACCTCGTTTAGGAAAAAGTAAAGCTTTGGTGTCGGTATCAGTAATTCCGTGTCCTAATGCAACAGCAGTGTTTGTTTCCGGGTCGAAATAAGTCAATGTTCCAATACCTGCAGCAGAGTCGCGAACCCAAATACCTGCTCTGTCAATATTATTTTTATCTTTTGCCGGGTACAATGTTTTGTAAATTGTATCTCCGTCTCTTAAAATAGTAAGCTTAACTTGTAATTTGTTCTGGATTGCTTTTGAGAAAGCTTCATACGAAGTGATTTCTTCGTTATCAACATGTGTTATATAGTCTCCCTTTTTAATTCCTGCTTTTTTTGCAGGTTCTTTTAAACCGTCTGTGGTTTGAACATCAGATAGCTTTAACACATGAATTCCTTCAGTATAGAGCTTAACTCCAATCGCATGACCACCCAAAATTACTGTTTTTGGAGTATTGGTTGCCGCCTCTGTAACAGGAAAAGCTAAGAGGCGGGCAACAGAAACAGCGAGAACAGCAAAAAAGAAAACAGAAAAAGTTTTTGTTTTCATTTTCCCACCTCACAATGCTTATGATAATCAAAATGGGAAAAACAATGCTGAAAAAATTTATAAAAAAAAGAACAAAAGGGCAGAACATTTACTCTTTGGAAAATGTTCTGCCAAAACTTAAAATATTGTTTTGATTTTGTTTAAAATTTCAAGTGTTTTAAATTTGAATATTACATCTTTTTTCTTGCTTGTAATAAGCTCATATTCTTCGGGAGATAATATTGATTTAAGAGTATCTTTATCTTTTACAGAAGAAATTTCGGTAAAACATAAGGGCGGATACATCACACACCACCAGTTTTTGCCTTTTCCTTCTCCTAAAATTATTTTAAGTGACAGATAATCTCCTGCGGGCAAAGTGAAATTTTCATAATTTCTTGTGGAAAAATTTTCTTCACATAAAGAAATTTTAACATTTTCGCCTGAAAATTCACTTATCTCACCTATCATAGACGGCAAAATTTCATAAATTTTTTTAACAGCTTCATCTCTTGAAGAGGCGGTTAAGTTTTGACCGTATTTTTTGAGCACAAAATCTCTTACTTCTAACTTTAAAGATTGGTCAGAAGGGGAATTGCTGTTTGCTAAAATATGAAGTCTTATTACGGAATCTGCAATTTTGCTTTGAGCTTGCTCTGTATAAAGACAAAAAATAATTAAAAATACAGAAAGCAGACAAATAAGTATTCTTTTCATTTATATCACCTGAAAAGATGATATCCTATTATATAAATATTTATACCTTTGTTTTTGTAACTTCGGCAAATCTTACCATTTTTTTCAATCTGTCTTTTGCTTTATATGCGTCCTTTGTTGTTCTGAATATGCCAAAGACAGTAGGCCCGCTACCGCTCATTACGGCATTTAATGCACCACATTCTATCATTATTTTCTTTATTTCATCTATAACCGGGTGTTTTTTAGCGGTCACTTCTTCTAATACATTTAAAAGATTTTGAGCAATTCCGTCAATGCTTTCGGTTTCTATTGCATCTATCATAGCTAAGGTGTCAGGATGTTTTTTTACTTCAACACTGTCAAGTTCTT
This sequence comes from Clostridia bacterium, assembly GCA_017523005.1. GTDB lineage: Bacteria > Bacillota > Clostridia > RGIG6154 > RGIG6154 > RGIG6154. Next base: position 329 of record JAFWXG010000247.1, on the reverse strand, counting down.
TGTAAACTTCGGGCGTGCTGACACTAAAATTAGGTTTTGCAATACACAAATTCATAGTTGGTGCATTAGAAATTCTTTCTAAATCACAACCAATTCCGCGTGCAACTACAGTTCCTCCTAAAATACAATAGGGAACATCAGCACCCACTCTTTCGCCTATTTTCATAAGCTTTCTTTTTCCTGCATTTATTCCGCACAATTTATTAAGTGCCTTTAAAACTCCTGCCGCGTTAGAACTTCCGCCCGCAATTCCTGCCGCAACAGGAATTCTTTTCTGAATGTGGATTTCTACACCGCATTTTGCATGGGGAAAAGCTTCAAAAAAGTAT
>JAFWXG010000024.1 GCA_017523005.1 Clostridia bacterium | reverse complement strand
TGATTTCTGTTGTAGAAAAACAAACTTCCAAAAACGATGGTTTATTACTCAATATTGCTTTGGCTTATGGTGGCAGACTTGAAATTGTTCAGGCAGTGAAAAAGATTGCAACTTTAGTTAAGTCAGGCAAGTTGCTCCCTAAAGATATAACAGAAGAACTGATATCAAAGTATGTTTATACTTCACATGTAGACGACCCCGAACTTATTATTCGTACCGGGGGCGAGATAAGAACAAGTAATTTCTTAATGTGGCAGTCTGCTTATTCTGAATATTATTTCACAGATGTATTATGGCCGGAATTTTCTCCTGAGGATTTAGATAAAGCAATTTATACATACCAAACAAAAGACAGAAGATTTGGTGGACTAAACAAATAATATAAGGTGATGAGAATTTATGCGTCAAAGGATTATTACTGGTATAATAGGCATTATTCCTGTTATATTGATTTTAATATCTAACTCTTTAACTGTAAGAATAGCTGTTGGGATAGTTTCTCTTTATGCTCTGCATGAAATGTATTCAGCAATAGGAATTCGCAAAAATTTCTTATTATACATAGCCGGAATGGTACTCTCAATAGCATTTTTATGTTTAGGAAATATTACATCTGTTTTGTTTCCGTCAGTCATTGTACTACTTACTATATTGCTCTCTAACCATAAATCTATAAGTATATCAGATGTTTCTGTTGCTTTGTTTATGGTGCTTTATATAGTGTATACAATGAGTCATATTACACTTACACGCGAGCTTGAATTTGGTAACATTTATATCTATGTTATTTTCATAGGTGCATTCGCAACGGATACATTTGCTTATTTTACCGGCGTAACAATAGGAAAGCATAAACTTTGTCCTGAGATAAGCCCTAAAAAGACTATAGAAGGTGCAGTTGGCGGAATTGTAGGGGTTATAATATGTTTCCTTTGCATTGGATTAGTTGTTGAACATTTTTCTCTTGCCAATGTAAATTATTATCTTTTAATTCTGCTCGGATTATTGTGTGGAGTTTTCTCAGAATTAGGGGATTTAGCTGCATCAATAATAAAGCGACAAATAAATATTAAAGACTATGGAAAAATTTTACCTGGTCACGGCGGAATAATGGATAGATTAGACAGCATAATATTTATAGCACCTATTGTATATTATTTTGTTAAATATTTTACTGTATTAAGTTAGGTGATACATTTTGAAAACAATTTCAATATTAGGTTCTACAGGCTCAATCGGTACACAAACATTAGATGTTGTTTTAAGAAGTGAAGGCAAATTTCAAGTAGCAGGTATAACCGGTAATAAAAATATAAAACTATTAGAGGGGCAAACCAGAATGTTTGCTCCTAAATTTGTTGCTGTAGCAGACGAAAATTTATATAACGATTTAAAATTAGCAGTCTCAGACACTAACACAAAAGTCCTGTGCGGTATTGACGGTTTGTGTGAAGTTGCAGCATATTCTAAAAATGATATAGTTGTATCTTCAACGGTTGGAATTTCAGGTCTTAAACCAACTCTTGCAGCCATTTCAGCAGGACATGATATTGCTCTGGCGAACAAGGAAACACTTGTTACGGCGGGTAATCTTGTAACCGATTTAATAAAAGAAAAAGGCGTAAAACTTTTGCCTGTAGACAGTGAACACAGTGCAATTTTTCAATGTTTAGAGTGTGGACACAAACCATCAAAACTAATTTTGACAGCATCAGGCGGTCCTTTCTTTGGAAAAACAAAAAAAGACCTTGAAAAAGTTACTTTAAAGGATGCTTTAAAACATCCTAATTGGTCGATGGGTCAAAAGATTACAATAGATTCTGCTACAATGATGAATAAAGGACTTGAAATCATTGAAGCTAAATGGCTTTTTGATATGGAACTTGATGATATAGAGGTTGTTGTTCACAGAGAGAGTATAATTCATTCTATGATTAAGCTTTCTGATGGTTCAATACTTGCTCAGATGGGTGAGCCTGATATGAAGCTTCCCATCTCTGTTGCCTTATATTATCCCGAACGGGAAATAATAAAAAATACTGATTTTGATTTTTTAAAGCATCCTAATTTATCTTTTTATAATCCTGACGAAGAAACATTTTCATGTCTTAAGCTTGCAAAACAAGCACTTAAGACCGGGGGAACTATGCCTTGTTTCTTAAATGGTGCTAATGAAGCTGCTGTAGCTTTGTTTTTAGACGAAAAGATAAAATTTACCGATATCCCTGAATTGATATCAAATGCTATGAAAAAACATACGCCTATAGTGAATTACACACTTGATGATGTTGTAAAAACTGATTTGTCAGCAAGAGAAATAGTTTTAGATTTAATCGGAGGTTAACTGTGACAATTTTAATTGCTTTAGTAGTCTTTGGAATAATGATTGGCGTACATGAAGCAGGCCATTTGCTTGCTGCAAAATTATCTAATGTATATGTACATGAGTTTTCGATAGGTATGGGACCTAAAATTTTCTCATATCAGGGTAAAGAGACTAAATATTCATTAAGACTTCTTCCAATAGGAGGATTTTGCAATATAGAAGGAGAAACAGGCGAGTCGGAAAACAAAAGAGCGTTTTGCAATGCTAAACTTCTTAACCGTCTTTTTATTTTAGCATCAGGGGCAATTATGAATTTATTACTTGGATTTATTGTTCTGTTGCTTTTTTATGCACCGCAAAAGCAAGTTGCGACTCCTGTTGTTAGATCAGTTGTAGAAAACACTTATGCAAGTGAAGTCGGTATTAAACCAGGCGACAAAATTATAAAGATGGGAAACAGCAAGATAAACATTTATCCTGATTTAAAATTCTTTTTCTTCCAAAACAAAGGTAAAGACTTTGATATGGTAATAGAGAGAAACGGAAAACAGATTGTTTATGAAGATTTTTCTCCTTATGAAGAAGACGGAAATTATTATATAGGTATCGATGTTGCACCTAAGGAAAATACAATTTTTACTACAATAAAAAATGCTTTTTATATGGAAATTTTTATGGGAAAACTCGTACTTTTCAGTCTTAAAGAACTAATTGTCGGGAATGTTTCTATAAAAGATGCATCAGGTCCTGTAGGTATA
>JAFWXG010000246.1 GCA_017523005.1 Clostridia bacterium | reverse complement strand
TGAAGGCGACTATGTTGTTTTAGATATTATCACTACCCCTGTATACGAAAGCAAAGACGCTTCAGCCTCCGTAAAACTCGTAGGCGGTGTATTTGAACTTTATGGCGATGACAAAGACAACTACGAACTAGCCGATTTCGATGTGACAGGTGCTATTGATAGAAGACCTTTAACAGTTAAAGCTCACGATGTTGAAATCTATGAAGGTGCTCGTATCCCATCCGAAGAAGAACTTACATATACAATTGTCGAAGGTTCTTTAGTTTCAGGCGAAACACTTCAAAATGTTTTAGTTTATCGTGGTCCTGTAGACAGCATTGCAGGAACTGAAGCTCAAATTGTTCGCAACGGTCACTACCAAAGTGCTAACCCGAACTACGAAATTACTGTAATTCCAGGCACTTTCTCTGTTTCCGAAAAGGAAGCACAGAGCATTACTGTCGGCACACTTGCAAACGCAACTTATGGCGATACAGGTATCAAGCTTGCTATTAACGATACTCAAGTTGGTCTTGGCGACTATACTGTTACATCTACTAACGAAGATGTTGCAACTATCGCTCATGACGGTACTGTAACAATCGTTGGTGCTGGTAGTACAACATTTAAAGTTACAAGAGCAGGTAATGATACCTACAAAGACTTAAACGAAAATGTTCCCTTTGTTGTAAATAAAAGAACTCTTCCTGTTGCTCTCGCAACAACCACTATCCAATACGGCGAAGCTTGTTCCGAACTTGTATATATAAACTTTGCAAACGGCGACGATGCGTCCGACCTTGATGTTGAGCCTACCATAAATGGTATTCCGTCTCTTTTGAACGCAGGCACATATCCATTTACAATTTCAGGCGGTCGTGATAACAACTATGAATACAGCTACGCAAACGGTTCACTTATAGTTAACAAACTTCGTCTTACAGTTAGTGTTAACCCTGCAGTAATCACTTACGGCGAAACATTCGTTCCCGAATTTACATACATAGGCTTTTTATCAGGGGAAGATGAAACTTCTGCTTTGACCAGACTGCCTCAGGTAAGCGGTGTTACATCAACAGATGCAGGAGAATATGAAATTACAGCTACAGGCGCAGTTGCGCAAAACTACGACATTTTCTATGCAGGTGTTGATCATCTTGTAATTGAAAAAGCTCCTCTTACAATCGGTGTTAATGGTGCTTTAATCACTTACGGCGACCAGTTTGTTCCTGAATTTACATTTGATGGCTTTGTAAACGGCGAAAACAAATCAGTTCTAACTACACAGCCGTCTGTCAGCGGTGCAGGTACTGATGTTGGCTTCTACCAGATTTCAGCTACAGGCGCATCTGCTGCAAACTACGAAATTACTTATGCTGACCCCGCAAGACTTACAATCAGCAAGAAAGCTGTTACTGTTACAGCTTCTACTCCTGCAAATGTAAGAATTGGCTCTTCTGCTCCTGCTCTTACCTACACAGTATCCCCTGCGTTAGTTGCGGGCGACAGCTTTGAAGGTGCTTTAGCATTGGCAGAACCAATTCCGTCTGAACTTCCCGGCGGAACACTTTATAAAGATATTGAGATTTTGCAGGGCACTCTTGCACTTAATGATAACTACGAATTAACTTATGTTCCCGCAACATTGCGTGTTGTTGAGAAAGACCCACAGGTTGTAACCTTTAACAACACATTAACTGCAACTTACGGAGATGCTGGTGTTAAACTTTTAATAAACGACCAGAACTCTGCTTTGGGCGGATTTACAATTGCATCTTCCAATCAGGAAGTTGCAACAGTTGATAATCTCGGCAACATCACAGTTTTAGGTGCAGGCGAAACAACTCTTACAGTTTCCCGCGCAGGAAATGCCGATATTGCAGACTTTACAGGCGAGGCAGTTCTTACTGTAAATAAAGCAAACTTAACTATTTCAATTCCGTCTGAAACAATCACTTACGGCACACTTTACAGCCCTGCTGAAAAGGTTTCCTACACAGGTTTTGTAAATGGCGAAACAAAAGAAGTTCTTCTTACACCTGTTACAGTAGGTACAGGAATTGATTTCAATTCAGTTTTAGGTGCTGATACATACGCACTCACATTATCAGGTGCTACTGCTGAAAATTACAACATCAGCTATGGCGAAAACAATGCAACTCTTACAGTTGCCAAAGCGCCTCTTACAATCGGTGTTAATGGAGCTACAATCACTTACGGCGAAACATTCGTTCCCGAATTTACATTCTCTGGCTTTGTAAACGGCGAAGACAAAACAGTACTCTCTGTTCAGCCTACAGTTAGTGGTGCTACATCAACAAACGCAGGCACATACCAGATTTCAGCAAGTGGTGCTGAAGCTTCAAACTATAACATCACTTATGCTCTTGCATCTACACTTACAATCAGCAAGAAATCACTCACAGTTTCTGCAAACAGCGAGCAGATGGGTTACGGCGACCTTGTTCCAGCATTTACAATTAACTACGACGGCTTTATTACAGGCGAAACAGAGGCTAACCTCTTAACACCTGCAGTTGCAGGCACATTCGAGCGTTACACAGATGTTGGCGAACACACAATCGTATTAAGCGGTGCAACATCTGATAACTATGAAATTTCATACACCACAACAGGTAAACTCACAGTTACTGCAAGACCGCTTTCAATTACAGCTCTTGGAGTATTTGACAAAGAGTACGACGAAAATACAACCGCTACAATCAATCCGTCAACTTTAGTGTTCAACGGCGTTGTAAATAATGATGATGTAACAATCAACCTTGAAAATGCTGTAGCTACATTTGCTACCGCAGACGCAGGCGAAAATATCGTAGTTACAATTACAAATCTTGCTCTTGCAGGTACAAAGAAGGATAACTACACATTAGGTTCAACCGAATTTGCCACAACAGGTACAATTCTTCCAGAACTTACTGCATCTGATGTTGCAGCAAACATTTCAACTCAAATCACATTGACAAAAGATGCAACCGAACTTCCCGAAATCGTTGTTCCTGAAGGATTTACAGCAACATTTGATTTGTCAGGTGTTGCAGAGGGCAGTGTAATTACAAGCGAAGGAAAAGTTCTTCCTACAGAAACAGAGCAGGCTGTTTCCTTACCGCTTACAGTAACTAAAACAGGTCGCGACCAGACTGCAACTATTACAGTCGCAATCACAGTTCCTGCGTCTACACAGTATGTAATCACAGCAACATCACAGGATAGCTCAAAAGTTACTGTTACAGGCGGAAACACATATCTTAAAAACCAGACAGCAACAATCGTTGCAACAGTAATTGATACAAACTATATTTTCTCAGGCTGGTATAACGGTACTACATTAGTATCAAATTCAGCAACATACACATTCACAGTTACAGAAAATCTTGACCTTGTTGCTAAATACACATCAAGCGTTATTTCAGGCGGAGATTTCGGTGGTACTTCAACACCGACAGACTCAAGCGTTTCCATTCCTGTTAACGGCTCAGATGCAGGCATTTCTGCTACAGTATCAGGAACAAGCGTTGTAATCACAAAGATTGACACAACCAAGGTTGACACAGAAAACACAAAAGAATTAAACATTGATTTATCTGATGTTAAAGGTGCAATCGACACAGTTAAGCTTCCGACCGCATCTGTTAAAAACCTTAAGGATGCAGGTGTTGAAGGTATCACAGTAACATTCAAATCTGCTACAATGTCCTTTGACGCAAAAGCACTTGAGGCTGTTGAAGGCGCTGGCGGTACAAGAGTTACGATCTCTGCAAAAGAATTAAAGACTTCTTCGCTCGCATCTGTACAGCAGAAGGCAATTAAAGATTTAGCAGGCGCTAAAGTTTATAAATTCCAGATTGCAGGAAACAAAACTGTTTCAGACTTTAACGGCGGTAAGGTTGCTGTTACAATCCGATACACATTGGCAGAAGGATGTAATAATATCAAAGCTAACTTCGTTGCAAAAGACGGTAGCTTGGAAGAAATCGAAGCTAACTATTCAAACGGCTTTGCGGTTCTTTATCCTAAACACTTCTCAGAATATGTAATCTCTTCCGTTAAAGAAGAAGTTTACGAAAATCCGTTTACTGATGTAAAAGAAGATGACTGGTTCTTCGAATCTGTTAAACAATCTTACGAAAGCGGTTTGATGAAGGGTATGACAGATACTGAATTTGCACCTGCCCTCTCTGTAACAAGAGCAATGTTCGTTACAGTTCTTCACAGACTTGCTGGCGAGCCTGTTGTAAACTTTGCATTAAGCTTTGACGATGTTAAGCAAGATGAATGGTACACAGAAGCTATCCGCTGGGCAGCATCTGAAAAGATTGTTTTAGGTATAACAGATACCGAGTTTGGTGTAAACAGCGAAATCACACGCGAACAGATGGTAACACTCCTTTACAGATACGCACAATCAAAAGGACTTGATGTTTCTTACAGCGATGATGTAACTCATGTAAACTTTAACGATTTCGGCGGTATTCACTCTTATGCAATACATGCCGTAAATTGGGCAACTGACAAAGGCGTGATGCAGGGCAACGCTGACAACACATTTGCACCGAGAAAGAGTGCAACCCGTGCTGAAACTGCTGCTGTATTCACAAGATTTGTAAATCTAATCAAATAAAAATAACAATTAAAGGCAAGCCTCGGGCTTGCCTTTTTTGTTGACATAAAGTGCACCGTATGATAAAATAGATATCAAGAGAGGTGTATAACTTATGAAAAAAATTACTGCTTTCTTAGTCATTTTATTTATCCTGTCAACTTATGTTTTTGCAGTTAATTCTCCCGCTTTAACCGTTGGCACGGTTACCGCTGACAACGGCGATACTGTGACTATCCCTGTTACTGTTAAGGATAATCCGGGCTTTGCAGGCTTTTCTTTCGATGTTACCTACAATAAAACCTATCTTACTCCAGTTGATGCCTCACGAGGTCCTATATGGTCAAGCTCAATTACCCATAACATTCAGGAAGGTGTTGCTCCGTCAGGAGTGTTGACTGTTGTAGGGGCTAAAATAGATGATACTACAGATGACGGAATTTTATGTTATATAAAATTCAAAATTTCCGACTCTGCATCAGGGGAATATCCTTTAACTTTAGTCAACAAAGGCATTACTAACTCAAACTATGAAATTATAGATTTTAATACAACAAATGGAAAAATTGATGTGGCGGGAACAGAAACGATTACTCCTCCACCCATCTCTCCCACTCCTGTTCAACCGCAAGAGCCTGAACAACCAAAAGAAATCTCTGTATTTATTGACGGAAAAGCAGTAAATTTTGATGTCGCACCCGTTATCATTGACGATAGAACTTTAGTTCCAATGCGTGCTATTTTTGAACAGCTCGGGGCTTATGTTTGGTGGGAAGACAAAATTAAAACGGCAATCGGTGTTAAAGACAGTATTATGGTCGCAATCGCAATAGACAACCCCACAATGAGAAAAAATGATAAAGAAATTGCTTTAGATGTACCTGCAAAGCTTATAGACGCAAGAACAATGGTACCCTTGCGTGCAATCTCAGAGGCTTACGGATGCAAGGTAGAATGGATAGACGCTAAAAAACAAATCAATATTTACACCAAAGGGGAATAACTTATGAAACGATTTTTATGCTTTGCTCTTTGTTTTATTATAATATGTAGCTTTTCAGGGTGCGGAAAAAAAGATGTTGAAATAACTCCTCCGCCTGTTGAAACTCCCGAAGTAGTTGAACCCGAAATCAGCGAATTTTATACCAAAATGCAAACAGATTTCAGACCTATCGCCGTCATGATTGACAATGACGAGGCAAGCTCACGCCCACAGCTTGGTTTAGAGAGCGCCTACCTTGTTTATGAAATTGTTGTAGAGGGCGGTGCTACCAGATTTTTGGCACTCTTTAATGATGCGTCTTTAGAAAAGGTCGGCCCTGTGCGCTCTTCAAGACACTACTTTTTGGACTACGCCTTAGAAAACGACGCAAGATATGTGCACGCAGGCTGGTCTGACCGCGCAGCTGCTGAAATCCGTTCACGCGGAATCAACAACATAAACGGCATTTACGAAACTATCTTCTGGCGTGACAACACTTACAATTCAGGCTGGCACAATCTTTATACCGGTCTTGACAAGGTTGCTGAGCTTTCGGACAAAAAAGGCTACAGAAACACTACCGACAAAAAGCTTTTAACATATCACAAATTGGATGAAGAATTTGAAGGTACTCCCGCAAACACCTTAACTCTTCCTTACGCAAACTTTTATAAGGTAGAATTCCGCTATAATGAGGATAAAAAAGCTTATGACAGATATGTTAACGGAAGCGGACATATGTCGCAGACAGGGGATATTTTAAGCGCTAAAAACATTATTGTGTACAAGCTTTCTGATGTTCCGTTAAATGACGGCATCAACGCTACACGCAGAGATTTGATAAATGTAGGAAGCGGTACAGGATACTACCTTTCAAATGGTGTCGCAACCAACATCCGCTGGGAAAAGACAGGCAGGTCAAACCAGACTAAATATACTTTAGAAGACGGTTCTCCCCTCGTTCTAAACCCAGGCAACACATATATAGAAATCTTCCCAACATGGCTGGAATTTTCTATAAATTAAAGCTTGACAAATTGGCATTTTTCGTGTATAATTATAAAGCTTTGATAAAAAGCAATCCTTACGCATGGGAAACATGCGTCAAATGTCCAAAAGGAGGTGTAAAAAGATGGTAAAAACAAACAAGTATGAAACAATCTTCATCGTTGACATGACAAACGGCGAGGAGGCTGTAAATGCCTTGGTTGAAAAGTTTACATCTTTGATTTCTTCTGCAGGTGAAGTTACCAAGGTTGACACTTGGGGCAAAAGAAGACTTGCTTACGAAATCGATGATAAAACTGAAGGTTACTATGTTTTGGTTGAATTTACCGCAAGCCCTGAATTCCCTGCTGAACTTAACAGAAAGTTCAAGATTACTGACGGTATTTTGCGTTACTTAGTAATCAGACAAGAGGACTAATCCTCTATTTAGAAAGGGATAAAAAGATGTTAAACAAAGTAATTTTAATGGGTAGATTAACCCGAGACCCCGAACTTAAATATACACCCTCTAATGCAGCGGTGTGCAGCTTTACTATTGCGGTTGACCGCAATTTTGTCCGTCAGGGCGAACAGCGTGCTACAGATTTCATTAACTGCGTAGCATGGAGAAATCAAGCTGAGTTTTTGTCTAAATATTTTGTAAAGGGTCAGCTTTTAGCTCTTTCAGGTAACATTCAAACAAGACAGTATGACGACAAAGACGGGAAAAGAGTGTATGTGACTGAAGTTGTGGTAGACGAACTCCACTTTGCAGAACGCAAAAACGATTCAGCTCCGCAGATTCAGACAGGTGCACCGGCAGAGGCTAAAGTTCAACAGACTTCAGCTCCCGCAGACGATTTCGTTCTGCTTCCCGATGATGACGAGCTACCATTTTAACCAATAACCAAGGAGGTGTGCTGTAATGGCAGAAAAAGAAAATTTCAAAGACCGTGCCCCCAGAGGCAGAAAACCTAAGAAAAAGGTTTGTCAGTTCTGTGTAGACAAAGCAGAATTTATTGATTATAAAGATACCGCTAAATTGAGAAGATTTGTTTCTGAACGCTCAAAAATTCTTCCCAGAAGAATTACAGGTACTTGCGCTAAACATCAGCGTCAGTTAACAGAAGCAATCAAGAGAGCAAGACATTTAGCTTTGCTTCCTTATTCAAGCGATTGATTTAACTAAAATAAAAGCCAACCATTCGGTTGGCTTTTTTATTATTTTATAGGTTCAAAATCGCTTGCCCCGTGTTTACATATCGGACATACAAAATCGTCTGGTAATGGTTCGCCCTCATAGACATATCCGCATATCTTGCAGATATATCCCTTTTTCTTTGTTTCGGGTTTCGGTTTTACATTCTTAAAATAATAGGTGTAGGTCATGGTATTTTTATCGGTTATGGTGTAGGCATTTGTGACACTGCAAATAAACATTCCATGCGTGTCCAAATCCACATAACTCTCCACCTCAAGCGAAATATACGCATTTATATAATCTGTGAGTACCATAACGCCGTTTTCCGCACGCCAGGAAGTCACATTTTTAAACTTGTCTGTATCTCTTCCGCTCTTAAACCCAAAGTTTTGGAATAAAGAAAATGGTGCGTCTTCTGTCAGACAGTTTACATTCATTTTCCCTGTTTGTTTTATTATTTCGTGAGAATATGTGTCTTTGTTGATTGTAACTGCTACTCG
>JAFWXG010000245.1 GCA_017523005.1 Clostridia bacterium | reverse complement strand
CTTACTTCTGTGCCATCGGCACAGAAGTTAAAAGGAAAAACTTCTCGACAGATTTTAGGAGAAGAAGTTGGCGAAAGCCAAGACAATATCCGCAGATATATTCGCATAACAGAGTTAATTCCTGAACTTATTGAAATGGTTGATAGCGGAGAGGTCGCACTTCGACCGGCAGTTGAAATATCATATCTTCCTGATGATAAGCAGTATATGATACTGGCTGAAATGGAGAGAGAGGTCTGCACACCGTCTCACGCACAGACAATACGCATGAGAAAACTTCATGCAGAAGATAAGCTGACGGAAGAAGCTATTATGCTGATTATGGAAGAAGAAAAACCGAACCAAAAGGAAAAACTCGTTATTCGAAACAAGAAAATATGGGACTTGCTTCATAAAAATTTAGAGCGTTCACAGACGGAGGATTTTATCGTTAAAGCTGTTGAACATTACTCCCGAGTTTTACGAAAAAGGGAGCAGGATAGAAGCAGATAAGTCTGCACAGGAGTATGTAAGCCATTCCTTCCCCACACCCCAACCTTAATAAAAACTACCTGACTACCTGAAAGATAGTATTTATGAATTGTTATATAAAACACACAGTGGCAGACCAACAGGACAAGTTGATATAACAAAGACAAGCTATGCATGAAAGGAGAGATGAATATTATGAGAAAAATGTCGAAAAAGCTCTATGTGGCGTTGGCTGTGGTTTTATGTATTGGGATTGCTTTCGTAGTTTGCATTACACCTTCCGATGCGTCTGATGGAAAAATACCTAAACAGGTGAATCCACAGAACACGCCAGAAGAAGTATCGCAGCAAAAAGAGAAAAGCGAAGATTATAGGAAAGATAATGGGGAAGAGGTAGTTTTAGTCAGTGAGTCTGAAAAAACAGCTCAAACGGCGGATAAAGTCAAAAAAACGCCCCCAAAAGATACAGAAAAGGAGGTGGTTAATGATTCAGGAAAAAGCACTGATAAAGCACAACAGAGCAATACCACAGATAAAAAAGACCACGAAACCTCAAAAGAGAAAGATGAAATAAAAGAAACCGTAACGCATACGCACAAATGGGAGCCTGTATATGCTCAGAAGAAGATAGAGAAGACGAGACAAGTTGCATGGACCAAATGCTATGCGTGTGGTGCTGATATGACAGGGAATATTTCTCATATAGACCAGCATTTATTGAATCACGAGACCAATGTACACTATGGAACCGAGTACAGAACAGAGGTGTATTACGAAACGGAGTCATATATATCTGGATATAAATGCTCTTGTGGAAAAACAAAATAAGTTAAAGCAAATAGGCATACAAGGCAGTTTCATTTAATTGAAGCTGCTTTTTTTATTGCCAAAAGAAAGGAGAAAAAAATGAATTTATCAAAAGGCATGATGAATGAAAAAAGAAAAAAAGCGATTGCAATTATGTTACTGATTGCAATTATGTTTTCGGTATTTGCTCCTACACAAAATAACATGGCGTATGCTGCAGATGATGATTTAGGTGTAGGAACAAAAGTAACACTAAATCACCATCATCAAATCAGGTATGGAACAGGTGATGGTGCTTATTCAAATCTTATGAAAGCAGTTGGCATTGATGATTCATTGGGGGATAGATATGTGTTCTGCACACAGCCACACATGCCGACTCCATCATCAGGGGATTATGTTATTGATAAGATGTACGCATCGGATACAGGAACATCTTCCATGATGAGAAAACTGGTTTATTATGCGAAAGGCTATCCGGGATGGTCCAAAGCCAAGGCAATGTGGTTTGATGAAAGTGGCTTTAATGACGATGACATTTATGGGATTTTTCACATTGCAATATCTTATGTTGCTTCAGGTTACGATGACGATATGAAGGCGTGGGGCGGAGGAACTGTAAAACAGTTCATGTATAAAGATAATTGGAACAAGATGTTAGAAATCGTAAATGACTGTAAATCCGATACTAAAGTACCGGACCCACCAAAGGGCTTTAAGTGCTTCTATATCATTGTGGAAGGATGTCAAAACATCGTTGGCGGGACATTGGAAGATGGCGAACTTAAACTGACTAAAAAGTCTGCTGATACTTCCATGACAAGCGGGAATACTTGTTATTCATTAGAAGGTGCAGAATTTGGTGTGTATAAAGGAGATACTAAAGTAGCGACTTTAATAACTAAAGCTGACGGTACAAGTAACACAGTAGAACTTGAAGCAGGAACTTATACAGTTAAAGAACTGAAAGTGCCAAAGGGATATGCAAAAGAGCCTGACCAGAAAGTTACTGTCAAAGCAGGTGTTGTAAATACCGTAACTTTTGTAGACCAGCCGAAAGATGACCCTATCGGTATTTTGCTTGAAAAGGGTGATGCTGAGACAGGAAAGGCAAAGCCGCAAGGCGGAGCGAGTCTTGCAGGAGCAGTTTATGAAATCAAGTTTTATAAGCATACAGATAATGGCAAGTCTCTTGCGAGAACTTGGAGAGTAGTAACTGATAAGAATGGTATTGCTCGTCTTACAGAAGGGGATTTAGACCCATCTTTTGACAACGATGAGTTCTATTATTCTGCTGCTGGAGATCCTTGCTTCCCACTTGGTACAGTGACTATTCAAGAAGTAAAAGCGCCAATTGGGTATATGCTTAATAATAAAATTTATACAAGAGAAATTAAGGCGGGTACTGGTACAACAGAATCTGTATACAGTTTCAATGCTCCTGAAATCGGTTCAGATGTAGAAGTTGCTGAACAGGTAAAAAGAGGAGACCTTGAATTTGTAAAAGTAGAAGATGGAACTTTGAATAGGTTAGCAGGTGTGCCATTTAAGATTACCTCTCTTACTACAGGCGAAAGCCATATTATCGTAACTG
>JAFWXG010000244.1 GCA_017523005.1 Clostridia bacterium | reverse complement strand
GATACGAAACCAATTTTGGTGATGATATTCTTTCAACAGAGTGGAAAGAGTCTGAACTCGAAAGTGATGACCTTAAAAATTACAGAGCAAAAGCAGAATATTATGTAAGACAGCATCAGGATAACAGCGTAATTGCTAAGCTAAAAGGAAATGTGCCGCTCACTAAGGTTGATGTGTCAGAACTTGAAAAGATTCTGTGGAATGAGGTTGGAACAAAAGAAGAATATACTGCTGAGTACGGAGAAAAACCTCTCGGTGAGTTTGTTCGTGAAATTGTAGGCCTTGATATGAATGCCGCAAAAGAAGCTTTTGCAGAATTCTTAGGTAATACAAATTTAGATAGCAGACAGATATATTTTGTTAATCAGATTGTCGAATATATTGTTCACAACGGCATGATGAAGGATTTATCTGTGCTACAGGATGCCCCGTTTACGGATAAAGGTAGTGTGGTTGAAATCTTTACAGACCTTTCTGTGTGGGCAGGAATCCGCAGAGTTATTGAGAGCATCAATATGAATGCGGCGGCTTAAAGATATTTGCAAAAATTACAAGGAGAATACACATGATTGAATTTGTTTGTTATCCAAAATGTATGACTTTACAAAAACAAAGAAATGTTTAATGGGGACAGAAGTTACTTGATTGATAACGGATATTCTCCTTGCGGAAATTGTAATCCATAAATAAAAGCCACCTTTAATGTTCTTGACATAAATTTTCTTTTATGTTATACTTTACTTGCGACACAACTTAATATTTGGGCATACTACGAGAGAAGTATTTTTATTCCGGTAAAAATGCATTCTCTATTTTGGCTTTATCTTGTAGTTTGTCGAAGTTGTGTCGCAACAATCGGAGTTATGCATTTTTCGTGCGTGGCTTCGGCTACGCACTTTTTAATTTAAGGGGTAATGAAATGAACATAAAAGTTGAACTTTTAAAAAATTACATAGCCGATTTTATCAATTACAGGATTGAAGATTTTGATATTGATGCGTCGCAGATTGCTGATACAACAGCTATTAAGGCGTTGTCCGAAATACAAAAGGTAATAAAAAATGAAAGTTATACTGATTTTGAAGTTGTTGAAGAAATTATCTTAATATTTGAAAAATATAAAATAGATGCAGGCTCTTGTCATGATTTTTGCTAACAAAAAAACACCCATAAGGGTGTTTTTATTTTACCAAAGTTGAGTGTAGAGCATTTCGATATCTTTAAGTGTCGGGACTTTGGGGTTTGTTTTGGTGCAGGCATCTTTGAGTGCCGCCTCCGCCATAGCGGGGATTTTTGCAAAATACTCTTCCTGAGTGCAAACATTTGCCTCTGATACCGACAACGGCATATCCATTTCCTTCATCATAAACTGACACCAGTTTGACAAAGCTCTTACTGTTGTTACAATGTTAAAATTCTGGAGTCCCAAAGTTCTTGCAACTGTTGCATATTTGCGAACATGTTTGGGATAGTCGGTTTTTAAGCGTGAATACTTATCAATATCACTGTTATACTCGATAATATGGGGCAAAAGCATGGCGTTTGCTCTGCCGTGCGGAATGTGGAACGCCGCACCTAATTGGTGTGCCATACTGTGATTTATTCCAAGTGATGCAGTGTTAAACGCAAGACCCGCAAGACATGACGCAATATGCATTTTCTGGCGAGCGTGGGTGTCGTTGTTATCAAGATATGAGCGGAGTAAAAACGAGCCTGTAATTTCAATCGCCTTTTCTGCCAGCGCTGCGGAAAATTCATTATTATTTGTACTTACATAAGACTCAAGCGCGTGTGTGAATACATCCATGCCTGTATCTGCTGTTACCGCAGGCGGAACAGTCTTTACAAGCTCGGCGTCCAAAATCGCTTCGTCAGGCAAAAGACAATCATCAGCAAGCGGAATTTTTGTATGATTTTCGGGGTCTGAAATTACCGAAAAGCAGGTAACCTCACTACCTGTACCGCTTGTGGTTGGAATTGCTATAAGTGCAGGGTGCTTGTATGTAGCGTCAGCCTTTTCCGCAACCTCGCGGATAGCCTTTGCAGAGTCAATAGCAGAGCCGCCGCCTATTGCGATAATAATATCAGCTTTGCACTTAAGTACAGCCGAAACTCCCTCTGAAATCTTTTCAATCGGAGGGTCCGGAATAACATTGTCAAAAATTTCCCACTCGATGTTTGCGTTTTGCAGACGGGAGGTAACATGATGTACCATTCCGCTCTTTACAACATACGGGTCGGAAATAACAAGCGCTTTTTTATATGGTAGCTCGGAGAGTCTGTCAAGAGAGTTTTCTCCGAAATATATCTGAGTTTTGATGTCAAAAAATTTCACGGTTGCTAATTCGCGTCCTTTCTTTTAAAATGAATATCAAGTAAAGTATATCATAAAAGTTTCTCAAAATCAAGAGTATAAGCTTACATTCCCCTTCTTTTTATAAAAAAGCTCTTGCAATTTAAAAGTAAATAGTGTATACTAAATCAAAAAGGTGGTATGATAATGAAAAACCGTTTTCAGGGAATAGTCATAGGCTTGGTTTTGGGCATGGCTTTAACCACTCTTGTGTTCGCTGATACCATGACAGAGCTTATTTCTGTTGTTTTTGATAATTACAGAGTAATTGTAAACGGAATAGAGAAATCCGATTTCGGAGATACTCCTCCTCTTAATTATAATGGAAGAATTTATGTCCCTTTAAGACACATAAGCGAGGCTTTGGGTAAGTCTGTAGGCTGGGACGAAGAGAACAAAGCGGTTTATATAGACGATGAATACATAGACGAGTTCGAGTTCGTTCCCGAAAAAACTTTATCGGACGACGAAATGAAAGACTCAATCGCAACAATAAAAACCCGCCTTAACAATGCGGGAGTAATAGACTACACAACAAGCATTTTTGACGGAAGTATTGTAATTTCCACACCAAAGGACACGGTATCTCAGGCTGTTATTGACACCTGCACAAAAAAAGGAGTTCTTTCATTTAAAGATGCTTTCGGTAAAGAGGTGTTGACGAGAGCTGACATGACATCTGCTTACGCCTGCAAGGACAATGTTCTTCAACAGGGAATTGAGCAGAATTATATCGAAATCGCTCTCACAAATAACGGCAGACAAAAATTCAAAGAAGCAACATCACGCATATCAAAACTCGAAAACGGCAAAAACTTTATTTCGGTATGGGTAGATGATGTGCTTTATTCCGCGCCTCTTGTTTATTCAGAGCTTGACGCGGAAAGGGTTGTAATTGCAGGTGCGTTTACTGAACAGACTGCAAAAGCATTGGCATCAACATTAAACAGTAAAGAGCTTCCTTGCTCATTTAAAGTTAAATCAAACAAATAATCATACATAAAAGGAGTTATAATTATGGATGCAAAGAATTTAATCGGCTCTAACGAGGGCTTAGGCCAGATATTAAGAGAAGGAGAAGACAGAGTAAAGCTTTTGCTTGACTGTGGATTAGAATGTGTTCAGCTTTGCAGTTTTGACTCTACCGAGCTCACAAAAGAAAATGCTGACCGTGTTAAAGAGTTATTTAAAGGAAGATTGGAAATCTCATCATTCTGGGCAGGCTGGTCAGGTCCGCAGGAATGGGATTTTATTGACGGTGTTCACACACTCGGTTTAGTTCCTGAAACATACCGCAATATGCGTATTGCAGAACTTAAAAAAGGTGCAGACTTTGCTGAAATGCTTGGCGTTGAAGATGTTGTAACTCATGTAGGCTTCGTTCCCGAACAGCCAACCGATCCGTTATACAGAGGCTTAAAATGTGCCGTAAAGGAAGTTGCACAGTAT
>JAFWXG010000023.1 GCA_017523005.1 Clostridia bacterium | reverse complement strand
TTTTCCTTTGTTTAGATTTTTCACAAAAAATTTCAAAATTATACATTTATTTTTAAAAAAAACTATTGCTATTAACCACAATATATGGTATGATAGAAATAAGATAAAACAATTTAGGGAGGTTTATACTTATGCTTAAAAAAATAGTTGCACTTTCAGTTTCTGTGCTTATGGTTTTATCACAGCTTTTAGTTTCTGCTGCAACCTTTAGTGATGTAGACCCCGAAGCTTTGAGCTGGGCTGCACCGCAAATTGAAGAAATGGTGGAACAAAAAATTATTAACGGTTTTGAAGATGGTACTTTCCGTCCGACAAACGGTGTTTCGAGAATTGACTCTTTATTGCTCATTTCAAGAATTTTAGGTGCTAATGAAGAGGCTGAAGAAAAGATTATCAGCTTTGCAGAAAATAATTTCTATTCAACTGTAAATTTACTTAAATATCCAAACTATCAGAAAAATCTTGCATACATTCTTTACCGCAATATGTTTACCCCTGAAGAATTATCAATCTTCTTGCAGAACGATTTAGGTCAGCAAACCTTAAAGCGTTATGAAGCGGCTGTATTGCTGGTTAAAATGTCACCTGATGCAAGTTCTGTTTCAAAGGATGATGTAGTTGAACTTCCGTTTGATGACACAAACGAAATTCCTGAAGCTGCCCGTCCTCATGTTTATTACTGCTATCAGAAAGACCTTATGAAAGGTATGGGAGATAACAAGTTCGAGCCTATGGGCGAAGTTACCCGTGCACAGATGGCTGTTATGCTCTACAATGCTATGAAAGGCTTATACTTTGAAACTCAGGTTGGTGTTGTTGATTCAGTAAGCGGTTTTGAAAACACTATTGAATATACCGACCAAGACGGCATTAAGCAAGCATTTTCAAATGATGGTTTAACCCGTATCACATTAGACGGCGAAGATATTACCGACATTGATTTTATAAATGACGGCGATATTATTCATGTTCATTCTGCAGGTGGCAAAATCTTTTTAGTTGAAGCTTTAGCAGTTCTCAAAGATGAAACTGTTGAAGGTATTTATGCAGGAAAAGGTGCTTCTTCAACAATTACAAAGCTTTTAGTCCGTCCTGCTAATCCATCAAACAATGATGCTGTAAACAGCTATATCGTATCTGAAGATGTTAAGGTTTATATCGCAGGCGTTGAGTCAAGCTTATCCGCTTTAAAATCCGGCGACCGCGTTAAGCTCACAATTGTTGACAGCTTAGTTACCGCTGTGAATGTTGCAGCAAGAGAATCAACTGTTACAGGTTATATCACAGGCTTTGATTATGATGGACAGGGCAAAATTGATGTTCGTTTGTCAGATAACAGCATTAAAAGCTATGCATTATCTTTTGATACTGTTGTAATTAAGAGAAATGGCTCTGACGCTGCTGCCCGTGACTTAAAGGTTGGAGATAAAGTTACATTAAGCTTATCTTATGATGAAGTTATTAAAGTTGTTGCAACAAGCAGCAAAAAGACTTACGAGGGTACAATCGAAGAAATCGTAATCTCAAAAACCAATCCAAAAATTAAAATCAATATTGGCAAAGAAGTAATTGAATGTGCAATGGACAATTCTATTGAAATCACTATAAATGGCGAAGAAGCTGATATTTATGATGTTAAATTAGGATATTCTGCTAAAGTTCAGACCGACAGTACTACAGTTACAAAAATTGATATCGTTTCAACTCCCACTATTGATAATGTAAATATTATGGGTACTGTATTGGAAGTTAATGCAAATTATGCTTCACTTGCAATTCAGTTAGAAGACGGAACAACAACACAGCTCTTTGTTAAGAAGAATGCAACAATCATTAACGGCGTTACAGGCAGAGCAACAACATTCTCTGCAATTAAACCCGGAAATGTTATCACAGCAGTTATCACAAGCTCAGGCTTTACTGCAGAAGCAATTTCAATCGTTGTGTTAGATACTGCAAAATAATTTAAATTAAATATAAAAGGTGTGCGTTATGCACACCTTTTTCTTATCAAAAAAATCCGTGACACCTAATGCATCACGGATTTTTTATTATTTACATACTATGTTTACTAATTTTCCTGGAACTGTAATTACTTTAATTACCTGTTTTCCATCTGTTAATGCTTTTACCTTGTCTGTAGCCATAGCAAAGTTTTCTGTTTCGTCTTTGGAAAGTCCTGACGGAACAAGCAGTTTTTCGCGCACTTTTCCGTTAATCTGGATAACGATTTCAATCTGGTCATCAACAGTTTTGCTTTCGTCGTACTCTGGCCATTTTGCAGCAGACAATGTGCCTTCAAGACCTAAAATCTGCCACATTTCTTCTGTGATATGAGGTGCAGTCGGATTTAACAAATGGATAAAGGTTTTAAGCTCGCCCTTTGTTACACTACCCTTTCTGTAGAACTCATTTATAAGTGACATGAGTGCCGCAATCGCAGTATTGAATTTCATCTTTTCGATGTCTTCAGAAACCTTTTTGATTGTTTTATGCATTAAGCTTTCAAAGTCTTTGGAATATTCCATTTCATCAGTTACGATATTAAGAAGTCCGTAAACTCTGTCTAAGAACTTATGACAGCCTTTAACACCCTGTTCAGACCATGGTGTTGACTGGTCAAATGCGCCTATAAACATCTCATAGGTACGGAATGTATCTGCACCATAGTTATCAACTATATCATCAGGATTAACAACATTTCCTCTTGATTTTGACATCTTTTCGCCGTTTTCACCCAAAATCATACCATGGCTGGTACGCTTCTGATAAGGCTCAGGAGTGTTTACAACACCAATATCATATAAGAATTTGTGCCAAAATCTTGAGTATAGCAAGTGAAGTGTTGTATGCTCCATACCGCCGTTATACCAATCTACAGGCATCCAGTAATCAAGTTCCTCTTTTG
>JAFWXG010000243.1 GCA_017523005.1 Clostridia bacterium | reverse complement strand
TGCATCGTTTTTCTTTATTTTATCAAAAAATTCACAAAAAATCAAGCATTTTATGAAATTTTTGTATTTACTTTTAGATAAAAATGCTGTATAATGTAATATGTATATATATTTATAAAACAAATGCAGAAAATCTGCTTGTTACATAAAAGCGAAGGAGAATTTAAATGTCAGAACAAATTCAGGAATTAAATGAACTTTTAAAGGTTCGCAGAACAAAATTAGAAGAATTACAAGCCGAAGGCAAAGACCCTTTTGTAATCACAAAATATGATGTAACCCACCACAGCAAGGAAATTAAAGACAACTTTGAAGAGCTTGAAAATAAAGAGGTTACTGTTGCAGGCAGACTCATGTTTAAACGCGTTATGGGCAAGGCGTCTTTTTGTAATGTCCAGGACTTAGAGGGTGCAATTCAGGCTTATGTTGCACGCGACCTTATCGGCGAAGACAGCTATAAAGATTTTAAGAAAATGGATATCGGCGACATCTTAGGTATTAAGGGTACTGTTTTTAAAACAAAAACAGGAGAAATCTCTATCCACGCAACAGAGGTTACCTTGCTTTCAAAAAGCTTACAAATTTTGCCTGAAAAATTCCACGGCTTAACAGATACAGACACCCGTTACCGTCAGCGTTATGTTGACCTTATTATGAACGCAGAAGTTAAAGATACATTCATTAAGCGTTCAAAAATTCTTGCAACTATCAGAAATTATCTTAACAGCAAGGGATTTTTAGAGGTTGAAACTCCAATGCTCGTTTCAAATGCAGGCGGTGCTGCTGCTCGTCCATTTGAAACACATTTTAACGCTTTAGACGAAGATTTCAAACTCCGTATTTCACTTGAGCTGTACTTAAAACGCTTGATTGTTGGCGGATTAGAACGCGTTTATGAAATCGGAAGAGTATTCCGTAATGAGGGCTTAGATACCCGTCACAACCCCGAATTTACTTTAATGGAACTTTATCAGGCATATACCGACTACCATGGCATGATGGACTTAACAGAAGATATGTTCCGCCATGTAGCACAGGAGGTTTTAGGCACAACCACAATCGTATACAACGGCATAGAAATGGATTTAGGAAAACCATTCGAAAGAATTACAATGATTGATGCTGTTAAGAAATACGCAGGTGTTGACTGGAATGAAATTCACACATTGGAAGACGCAAGAAAAGTCGCAGACGAACATCATGTAGAATACGAAGAAATGCACAAAAAAGGCGATATCTTAAATCTCTTCTTTGAAGAATTTGTAGAACATCACTTAATTCAGCCTACATTTGTTATGGACCACCCAATCGAAATTTCTCCGCTTACAAAGAAAAAACCTGAAAATCCTGAATATGTTGAACGCTTTGAAATGTTCATGAACGGTTGGGAAATGTGTAATGCGTATTCTGAATTAAACGACCCAATCGACCAGAGAGAACGCTTTAAAGCACAGGAAGAAATGCTTGCTCAGGGCAACGAAGAAGCAAACACCACCGACGAAGATTTCATGAATGCTCTTGAAATCGGTATGCCACCTACAGGCGGTATAGGATACGGAATTGACAGACTCTGTATGTTATTAACAGATTCCCAGGCAATCCGTGATGTATTGCTCTTCCCCACCATGAAAAGTCTTGACAAATAATCATGAAATACACATGGATTAACAAGCCGTCGTTTAAGAAAATGAGCTTTTCTCACTTTTGGGAATACTACAAATTTCATGCAATTTTCGGTTTGTTTGCACTTATTCTTGTTGTTTCTCTTATTTACTCTGTTGCAACCAACAAAAGTGCAGACCTTACCATTCAGATTATAGGTAACCCACCCGTGCAGGAAGCTGTTGTAGAGCCGTTATTTCAGTATGAGTTGGGCGATATAGTAAAAGACGCAAACAATGATGGCAAGTCAAAAATTGATGTCACAGTTAAAAATCTTGATTCCTTTCACTTGTCCGAAACAGACGACCAGAGCGGTGCTATGAAAATTATCGAATGGGACAACGAGCCGTCTGATGCAGATTACATGCTGATTGAGAAAATCACAACCGATTTGACTGCAGGCGAGCCGGCACTATACATAATTGACGGCGATATAATGCAGGTTTATATGACTCAAGGCGTGTTTGCAGAGCTTGAAGGATTTGAGGTATCTCAAAACACAGAGGCGATAAGTGGCGAAAGCGAACTTGACAAAGGCAAAACGCACATTTACGGATACAGCCTGAAAAACAACAGACTTTTAAAAAACTTTAACATTGACACAGAAAAAAGATATATTGGTGTAAGGGTTTTAAACTCCATGCAGGAAAACAACCCCGAAGCTCAAATGAACTATCAAAACGCTATAAACGCACTTATGGTTATATTAAGCTTTAATGAATAATTCAAAGGGAACGACCTCAAGTGTCGTTCCCTATTTTTTGTTGCGGGCGGGCATGGAAACCCGACCTACATTTATAAAAAAGCCACCGCTTAATGCGGTGGCTTTAAATTGGTTTAATTATTCTTTATCAAATAATTTGGAATAATTTGTCCAGTGTTCGTATTTTTCTTTTGCCTGCTGTTCTGCAATAGCGAAGAGTTCTTCTGCTTTTTCAGGGAACTTACGAGCAAGTGAGTTATAACGAACTTCGTTCATGATGAAGTCTCTGTAAGATTCTGTAGGATCTTTAGAATCCATTACAAATGGCTGTTCAGCATCAGGATTAAATCTGAATGTATGCCAGTAACCAGCTTTAACAGCGTTGTTGATAATCTTCTGAGTATCTGTCATACCGCCCTTGATACCATGGTTGATACATGGAGCATAACCAATAATCAATGAAGGACCATTATAAGCAATAGCTTCTTTGATAGCCTTAACTGTCTGTGCATCAGAATAACCCATAGCAA
This sequence comes from Clostridia bacterium, assembly GCA_017523005.1. Classification (GTDB taxonomy): domain Bacteria; phylum Bacillota; class Clostridia; order RGIG6154; family RGIG6154; genus RGIG6154. The sequence goes on along the minus strand of JAFWXG010000243.1, from coordinate 920 downwards.
CCTGTGCAACATATACATAACCGTAAGACATAGCAATTTCAGCTAAGTTCTTTTTCTTAATAGGCATACCGCCTGCAGCAAACTGTGCTACAGCACCTGTTGGTGTAGATTTAGATGCCTGACCGCCTGTGTTGGAGTAAACTTCAGTATCAAATACCATTACATTTACATCTTCACCGGAAGCTAAAACATGGTCTAAACCGCCGAAACCGATATCGTAAGCCCAACCGTCACCACCGAAGATCCAAACAGCTTTCTTAGAAAGATATTCTTTCATTTCGAGAACTGCTTTAGCTTCATCAGAACCGCAAGCTTCTAATGCTGCAACCAATTTTTCTGTTGCTGGTGCGTTTGCATCAATATCTTCATAAGTTGCAATCCATTCTTCAGCAGCAGCTTTTACGCCGTCACATTCCAAAGCTAAAATCTGTTCTTTGAGACGCTGTCTTAACTGTTTAGCAGCAACTGCCATACCCAAACCGTGTTCAGCATTGTCTTCAAACAATGAGTTAACCCATGCAGGGCCCTGACCTTTGTGGTTTGTTGTGTATGGTGTTGAAGGAGCAGAACCACCCCAGATTGAAGAACAACCTGTTGCGTTAGAGATATATGCTCTGTCACCACAAATCTGTGTGATAAGTTTTGCATAAGGAGTTTCGCCACAACCTGCGCAAGCGCCGGAGAATTCCAATAATGGCTGACGGAACTGTGAGTTCTTAACATTAAGTGGTGCGTTAACCAAATCTTCTTTAACGCTTGTCTTGATAGCGTATTCGAAGCATCTCTGCTGATCTAACTGAGAATCGAGAGATTTCATAACGAGCGCGCCACCATCTTTTGCAGGACAAACATTAGCACAGTTAGAGCAACCACTGCAGTCGAGTGCAGAAATAGCCATTGTAAATTTGTACTGTGGCTTG
>JAFWXG010000242.1 GCA_017523005.1 Clostridia bacterium | reverse complement strand
TCAGGCGGTGCAATCCCCACAAAGAGCCGTGCGGCTATGCTCACAGCATTAGAAAAATACGAAATCAAAGAATTCCCAATTCCGGAACTTGGCGATGACGATATTTTGGTAAAAGTTGAAGGCTGTGGTGTATGCGGTACTGATGCTCACGAATTCAAACGCGACCCGTTTGGTCTTATCCCTGTAGTTTTAGGACATGAGGGAACAGGCGAAATTGTAAAAATGGGTAAAAATGTTAAAAAAGACAGTGCAGGCAAACCTTTAGCTGTTGGCGATAAGGTAGTAACCTGTATGATATTCAGCGATGACCCCGACATTACAATGTTTGATTTAAACAAACAGAATGTGGGTGTTGCTCAGGTTTATGGTTTAATCCCCGATGACGACATTCACTTAAACGGCTGGTTTGCAGATTACATGGTAATCCGCGGTGGTTCTACAGTGTTTAATGTAAGTGATTTAGGATTAGACGAAAGAATTTTGATTGAACCTTGTGCAGTTTTAATTCACGCAGTTGAAAGAGCTAAAACAACAGGCATTTTAAGATTTAACAGCAGAGTTGTTGTTCAGGGTTGCGGACCGATAGGACTCATCTGTATTGCAATCTTAAGAACAATGGGTATTGAAAACATTGTTGCAGTTGACGGCGAAGAAAAACGCTTAAACTTTGCTAAAGAAATGGGTGCAACAGGCACAGTAAACTTCAAAGACTTTAAAGGTATTGAAGAGCTTACAGAAGGCGTTAAAAAATGCTTTGGCGGATATTTTGCAGATTTTGCATTCCAGTGCACAGGTTCTCCTGTAGCTCACAGCAACATCTACAAGTTCATCCGTAATGGTGGTGGCCTTTGCGAGCTTGGTTTCTTTATAAACGGCGGAGATGCAACAATCAATCCTCACTTTGATATCTGCTCAAAAGAAATCACAACAGTAGGTTCTTGGGTTTACACACTTAAAGACTACGCTACAACATTCGATTTCTTAAAGAGAGCAAAGGGCATCGGACTCCCGCTCGAAAAGCTCATTACTCACAAATTCCCTCTTTCAGAGATTAACGAAGCACATATCACTAATCTGAAAATGGAAGGATTAAAAATAGCAATTATAAATGAATAATAAAATTAGGAGGAAATGAAAATGTCACAGGAAGCATTAGGTATGGTAGAAACAAGAGGTTTGGTAGCAGCAGTTGAAGCAGCAGATGCTATGGTAAAAGCTGCAAATGTTGTATTGATCGGTACTGAAAAAATCGGTAGCGGTTTGGTAAGCGTTATGGTTAGAGGCGATGTTGGTGCTGTTAAATCTGCTGTAGAAGCAGGCGGTGCAGCTGCAACAAGACTCGGCGAAATCATTGCTACACATGTAATCCCAAGACCTCACGGCGATGTTGAAAAAATCCTTCCCACTCTTTAATAGGCGGTGACGGAAATGGCTGAGAAAAAAACAACAACCAAAACAACTAAGGCAACTACAAATAAAACAACAACAAAACCTGCACCTAAAAAGGTAGCAGAGGCGGAAGTGAAGGTAGCTCCCGCAGAAACAAAAACAATTAAAATTCAGGAGGAAAAGAAAATGTCACAGGAAGCATTAGGTATGGTAGAAACAAGAGGTTTGGTAGCAGCAGTTGAAG
>JAFWXG010000241.1 GCA_017523005.1 Clostridia bacterium | reverse complement strand
TTACCGAAATTCCGTCTTCTTTTGGCAAAAACAAGTCAAGTATAACCGCATCGGGCTTATAATTATTTATGCCGTCAATCGCTTCTTTTCCGTCCTGTACCGAAAGTACTACCTGCATATCGCTTGTGCTTTCTATAAATTCTTTCATACTCTTATTGTATTCCGCATCTGCAAACGCCAATAAAATTTTTGTCTTTTCCATCTTTCTTCCTCCTTATTATTTCTTATTTTTTATAGTGTGATAATATTACCATATTTTACCAATTATATCAACTATTTCCAAGTCTATTTCCTAATTTAAATAAATTACGACAGCATATATCCTTTATTTACTGCATGATTTGTCATAATCTAATCATTTTTTATTTTTGTCAATCTTGGTATATTTTATATGATTTTATCCATAATACAAACAGGTGATAACCATGAAAAAAACAAAAATCATAAGTTTAATCATAACTTCCTTTATTATTGGAGGCGGGATTGGATTTTTTTCCGGAAAGCTGTTTCCAAAAATATTACCTGCCGAACAAAAAGTACAAATCAACGAAAATGTAACTACTCTGAAATTTGCAACTCTTCACACTCTTTGTATGCATGAGACTGTTTATACCGAAACTGAACATTTATTCTTCAATGATTTAAAGCAAATCAAAGAGGCGTTTCCGAGCTGGAAAATAAAAGACTTTTCAAACGATACCGTATTACTCGGTAAGCAAACACACGATTACTGCCCTGACCACTATTTTGCAAAGCTTGAAGAAAACAAAATAACAGTTCAAAATCTAAACGGTCTTAAGCTTTCCGATATAGATGTTTCCCTTTATGATTTTTCTGAAGAAGAGTTTAAAAAATTAAGCCTTGGCATTTACTTAAACGGTAAAGATGAATATACAGCATTTATTGAAGATTTTACAAGCTAAAGGAGATTTAATATGGAGCCATTTTATATACCCACCAAAATTTATTGCGGAGAAAACTGCATTAAGCATTTGAGTAAATTCAAAAATCCTTTTATAGTGTGTGACTCATTTTTTTCAAAGCATCCTATTATAGAAAATTTGATTTCACAAAACGAAATCTCCACCCTGTTTACAAACTTTACTCCCGACCCCTCATTAGATTCTGTTGCTTTGGGGATTGCAGAGTTTTCTAAAAAGGACCACCAAAGTATTATTGCTATGGGTGGAGGTTCTGCTATTGATACCGCAAAAGGAATTATCTATTTTTCATCTGAAACTTCTGTTCCGTTTGCTGTCATTCCAACCACAAGCGGTTCAGGGTCTGAAGTTACTTCTTTTGCTGTAATTACAGACAAAAAAACAAACACCAAACACCCAATAGTATCTGACAAAATGTTACCTTGCTCTGCTTTTTTAGAGCCACAGGTAGTAAAAAGTATGCCGAAATCGCTATCAGCAGATACAGGTGCAGATGTTTTAAGTCACGCTCTTGAAAGCTATGTTTCATTAAACTCTTCTCATTTTTCATCGCCCTTTGCCGAAAAAGCAATTATATCTGTCTTTAAGTTTTTAAAAAAATCAGTTGACGGGGACTACGAAGCAAGAAAAGAAATGCATTATGCATCATGTCTTGCAGGAATTGCCTTTAACCATTCAAATTTAGGACTTTGCCATGCTATCGCCCACAACATGGGTGCAAGACTAAAAATTCCGCACGGCAGAGCAAATGCAATTTTACTTCCTCACATTGTATCTTTTAATTCGGGACATAAAAGTTATTCTGACCAACTGTCTGATGTAGGTCTTAAATATGCCTATATTTCAAAACTTCTTGGCAATACAGGCTCGCCACAGGTTTTGGTAAAAAAACTTATTAAAGACATCAAAGATTTGTTTTCGTCTCTTTCTCTGCCCGAAAGTATCAATATAGGCGAAAATCTAATAGGAGAAATAGCAGAATGTGCACTTGAAGACGGTTGCATAAAAACCAATCCCGTTTTGCCCACTAAAGAACAGATTGTAAGTATTTTAAAGGAGGTTAGGTAAATGTCTGAAGAAAAACAGCGAATTATTCAGGAATTTGTGCCTGGTAAACAAATAACGCTTTCGCATTTGATTGCACGTCCGACTCCTGAAATTTTTAACAAGCTTGGCATTGAAGAAGACAAATTTAATGCCATTGGCGTTATGACTATTACGCCAAGCGAAGGGGCAATTATTGCGGCAGATGTAGCTACAAAATCGTCTGATGTTTATATAGGCTTTATTGACCGATTTAATGGAGCATTAGTTATTACAGGAGATGTAAGTTCTGTTCAGTCTGCACTATCAGACATTATGGAAGTAATGGAAAACTACATGGGCTTTACCCCCACCAAAATTACAAAAACATGAAAAAAATTATCTTTATGGGTAAAAGCAAAAGCGGTAAAACTACTCTTTGTCAAAAACTGCACAGTTTAGCTGTTTCGTACAGAAAAACACAAATGATTGAGCAGTATACAAACGCTATTGACACCCCAGGCGAATACCTTGAAAACAGACACTATTATTCGGCACTTATTGTGTCATCGGCTGATGCAAAGATTATTGGTGTAGTAGCAGACCCCACAGAAAGAGAAAATTATATTCCGCCCGCTTTTGCTATGACTTTCGGCAAAGAGGTTATAGGTATTATAACTAAAATCGGAATTTCTGATGAAAAACAAATCAAGAGAGCTGAAAATGCACTTAAAAACGGTGGAATTAAAAGAATTTTTAAGCTTGACAGTATTTTAGATATTGGCGTTGATGCCCTTTATTCTTATCTTAAGGGAGTGAAATAGTTTGGGAGAGCAATTATTAAGTGTTGGGATTGATATAGGCACAAGCACAACACAGCTTATTTTTTCAAAGCTTCATATAAAAAATGTTGCGTCAGCAAGCTCTGTACCAAGACACGAAATAGTTGAAAAAGAAATTATTTATAAGAGCAAAATTCATTTTACGCCCTTGAAATCAAAAACAGAAATTGATACCCAAAAAGCGGTTGAAATAATTAAAGAAGAGTATAAAAATGCCGGAATTAAAGTCACAGAGCCTGATACAGGTGCAGTTATAATAACAGGCGAAACTGCACGGAAAGAAAATGCACGGGCTGTACTTGATGCGCTGTCTGATTTTTCGGGAGATTTTGTAGTAGCTACTGCGGGCGCTGACTTAGAAAGTGTGCTATCGGGAAAAGGTGCAGGAACAGATAAAATCTCAAAACAAAAACATTCAGTATGTCTTAATTTTGACATAGGGGGCGGAACAACAAACATTTCGGTTTTCAACAGAGGAACAACAGTTGATACAGCCTGTTTTGATATCGGCGGAAGACTTATAAAATATGACGAAAACAAGATTATAACATACATTACCCCAAAGCTTAAGGATATTATAGAAAAGGAAAATTTAGATGTTCATGAGGGGGATAATTTTTCCCTTGAAAAAGTTTCTCGCCTTTTAAATATAATGACTGATGTTTTGTGTAATGTTCTTGGCATTAACGAAAGTTCTTATTATAGTCATTTTATCACAAACAAAGGACTTTCAAATTTCATAAAACCTGATTACATCACATTTTCAGGAGGTGTTGCAAAGGCTCTCTACGAAAAAGAAGAAAATCCCTTTGCTTATGGAGATATCGGTGTTTTTCTCGCAGAGAAAATTAAAAATTCTGAAATTTTTGAGCAATTTAATGTTGTAAAAGGAAATGAAACCATCAGGGCTACGGTTGTAGGTGCAGGAAGTCACACTACAGAAGTAAGCGGAAGTACTATTTATTTTGACAAATCGGTATTGCCCGTTAAAAGTCTTCCTGTTTTAAAAATCGAAAACGAAACTGATTTTGTAAATGAATATAACAGCAAAATATCGAGATTTGATTTAGAAAGACCCTTTGCAATAGCCTTAAACGGAAAAACAGGAATATCATTTGATGAACTTAAAAAACTTGCAAATTCTGTAAGTAAATCTGTTAGGAATTTAACTACCCCAGTATTTATTATATTTAAAAACGATATGGCAAAAGCATTCGGTTATGTATTGCAAGGACTTTGCCCTGATAAAAAATTGGTTGTAATTGACGGAATAACCTTAAAAGAAGAAGATTTTATTGATATTGGAAAACCTGCAAGCAGTAATTTTTTGCCTGTAGTTGTAAAGACATTATTGTTTGAGTAAAGGAGGAAGATTATGATACTTAAAACAGTATTATTCGGAAACACCTATCAATTTAAGGATTTGAAAGAGGTGTTGGCAAAAGCAAACGAAGAAAAATCAGGAGATGTTTTGGCGGGAATTGCGGCAAAAAGCGCTGAAGAAAGAGTTGCTGCTAAAATTGTACTTTCAAACATCAAATTAGAAGATTTAAGAAACAATCCTGTTGTACCTTATGAACTTGACGAAGTGACAAGAATTATTCAGGACGATGTAAATGAGTCTATTTATAAGTCTATAAAAAATCTAACAGTTGCAGAATTCAGGGAATGGATTTTATCAGAAACAACAACCGAGGCCGATATAAAACGAATTTCAAAAGGCTTGACATCTGAAATGGTTGCTGCAGTTGCAAAGCTTATGTCTAATCTTGACTTAATCTATGCTGCATCAAAAATAAGAATTACTGCGCATTGTAATACCACAATCGGCAAAAGAGGTACTCTTTCCTGCCGTCTGCAACCCAACCATCCCACAGATGACCCCGACGGAATTATGGCGTCCACTTTAGAGGGTTTAACATACGGAAGCGGAGATGCTCTTATCGGTTTAAACCCTGTTGATGACTCTGTAGAGAGTGTATCCAGAATTTTAAAGCGCTTTGACGAGCTTAAAAACCGACTTGAAATTCCAACACAAATTTGCGTTTTGGCTCATGTTACAACTCAAATGGAGGCGGTAAGACAAGGCGCTCCTACCGACCTTATATTCCAGTCTATTGCGGGAAGCGAAAAAGGTAACACAGCATTTGGTTTTAACGCAGAAACAATAAAAGAGGCACAGCATTTAGCACTGACTCAAGGTACTGCAGAAGGTCCTAATGTAATGTATTTTGAAACAGGGCAAGGCTCTGAATTATCTTCAGACGCTCACTTTGACGCTGACCAGGTTACCATGGAAGCAAGATGCTACGGCTTTGCAAAGCATTTCTCTCCGTTTATAGTAAATACAGTTGTTGGCTTTATTGGCCCTGAATATCTTTATGACGGGCGTCAGGTAAACAGAGCGGGTCTTGAAGACCATTTCATGGGTAAATTAACAGGTATCTCTATGGGTTGTGATGCTTGCTATACAAACCACATGAAAGCAGACCAGAACACCATTGAAGATTTATCTGTCCTTTTAACTGCCGCAGGCTGTAATTACTTCATGGGTATTCCCCACGGCGACGATGTTATGCTTAACTACCAGACCACAGGTTTTCATGAAACTGCAGCTTTGCGTGAAATTTTTAATTTATCAGCTATTGCACCATTTTGGGAGTGGCTTAAAAATCACGAGTTTGTTGACCATAACGGTCATCTTACCAAAAAGGCAGGCGATGCCTCAAGTTTACTTTAATGAAAGGAGGATAAAAATATGCAGGAAAATGAATTAAAAGCTATAGTGGAAGAAATGGTTTCAAAGATTTTATCAAATGATCCACACAAAGAAATTCCTCTTGAAAAAACAGTTAAAACAACCGTCAACAACAAATTACACTCAACTGAAATTTCAAATGAAACTCTTCCCGATATATCAAAAATCGACTTAAGAAAGCAGTTTTTAGTAGATAGTGCATCTGATAAAGAAACTTATCTTGCCCTAAAGTCAAAAACCCCCGCAAGAATTGGAATTGGCAAGGCAGGTGCAAGATATAAAACAGAAACAATGTTAAGAGTCCGTGCAGACCACGCTGCAGCACAGGACTCAGTATTTTCAGATGTATCTGAAGAATTTATAAAAGAAAATAACTTTGTATTCGTTAAAACTCTTTGCGAATCTAAAGACGAATATTTAACACGCCCCGATAAAGGCAGACGCTTTTCAGGAAATCAATTAGATGTTATAAGAAACACTATTCCTCAAAACAGTAAGGTTGCTATAGTCGTAGGAGACGGATTATCCTCTGCTGCCATTGAGGCAAATGCCAAAGAAATTATTCCGTCTATCAAGCAGGCACTATCACACCATAACATTGAAATAGGAAAAATCTTATTTGTTAAATACTGCCGTGTAGGCGCTATGGACGCTATCGGCGAGATTACCGATACAGATGTAATATGTCTGCTCGTAGGAGAAAGACCTGGACTTGTTACAGCAGAATCTATGTCGGCATATATAGCATACAAACCAAAACACGGACTTCCCGAAGCAAAGCGTACTGTTATTTCAAACATTCATAAAGGTGGTACTCCCCCTGTCGAAGCAGGAGCTCATGCCGCTGAACTGATTTTAAAAATGCTTGAGAAAAAAGCATCAGGTATTGATTTAAAATAAGGAGTCTTATATGAAAAACGAGAAATTGCGTCCTAAGGTGTTAAGTACCAGAATGATTGCCAACTCATCATCTGATTTAATTGCAAAATTAGGAGTTGCTACCAATTATAAAAGTTTAGGGCTTATAACATCTGACATGGACGATGTAACCTATACAGCATTAGACGAGGCAACAAAATCTGCACAGGTTGAGGTTTTGTATGCAAAATCTATGTATGCAGGAGCCGGAAATGCGTCGACATTGCTTGCAGGAGAAGTAATTGGAATAATAGGTGGTCAAAGTCCCGCAGAAGTACAAAGCGGACTTAATGCCGCGTTAAAATTTATGGAAAATGACGGATATTTTTTAAGTGCAAATGACGATAACTCTATTGTTTATTATTCACATTTAATATCAAGGACAGGATCTTATTTATCTAAAGTTGCAGG
>JAFWXG010000240.1 GCA_017523005.1 Clostridia bacterium | reverse complement strand
TCTTCCGCATGGAAAAAGTGCTTTAAGTTCTGATGTTATAAAAACTATTTCTGCCTTGCAAAACAAAGGAATTACCTTTTGTGTTGCGTCTGGAAGAAGCTATGTTCAGCTTAAAGGATTATTTTCTTCTTTAGAAAAACCAATATACTATATCTGCTGTGACGGAGCATTATGCATATATAAGGAAGAAACTCTTTTTGAAATGCCTTTTTCCTCACTCCCCGACTTAAAAGAAAACCAGATTGCATACGGGAAATATATGGTGTATGCAACAGACAAAAACGAGCCTTTTTACCGTGATACACTTAAAGCTTATAATGGTCATGTGTTGCCCTTTTCACAGGCAAGCAACGATAAAATATACAAGCTTGCGCTTTACCGCGAGGGCATAAAAAATATAGACGGACTTTATAAAATTTTAAAAACAAATGACTGGCAGGAATATGTAAATGCCGGTGTTAACAAAGGCGTTGCGGTTGAAAAGCTCCAAAATCTTTTAAACATAACTCCTGAACAAACCTTGATTATAGGAGATGCAAAAAACGACCTGCCCATGACATCATACGGAACAAGCGTTTTAGTGGGCAACGGATTTTTCGGTGCAAAATCTCACTTTAAATATCAGGCAAAAGATTTTATGTCTGCAATAGAAAATTACTGCAAATAATGAGCCTTTCTGGCTCTTTTTTTGTGTTTGCAAACAGAAAAACAGAAAAAAACAGAAAAAAACAGAAAAAATCATTGACATTACTTATTTTATATGATAGAATAAATTGTAATCAAAAATAATGGCATAATTATCAAAAAAATTATATCAAGAAAAGGAGTAGACGAACATGATGTCCGAATACGAAATCAAAAAACAAATTTGCGAAATCGGAAAAAGAATTTATAACAGAGGCATGGTTGCTGCAAACGACGGTAACATTTCTGTTAAAATTTCTGATAATGAATTTCTTTGCACTCCTACAGGCGTAAGCAAAGGCTTCATGACTCCCGAATACATTTGTAAGGTAGACAAAGAAGGCAATGTTTTGCAGGCAAATGGTAATTTCAAACCATCTTCTGAAATCAAAATGCATATGCGTGTTTACCGCGAGCGTCCTGATGTAAAATCAGTTGTTCATGCTCATCCTATCTATGCAACAAGCTTTGCTATCGCAGGCATTCCGCTCACACAGCCAATCATGCCTGAAGCAGTTATCGCATTAGGTTGTGTTCCGATTGCTGAATACGGCACACCTTCAACAAATGAAATCCCTGATGCAGTTGAAAAGTATTTACAGCATTTTGACGCTGTATTGCTCGCAAACCATGGTGCTCTTTCATATTCTGATTCCTTGCTCAGCGCATATCACAAAATGGAATCATTGGAATTCTATGCTGAATTGCTCTTCAAAGCAAAACAGTTAGGCGGTCCTAAAGAATTGACAGATGACCAAGTACAGCGCTTATATGAAATCAGACGCCAGTTTGGTATGACAGGTAAGCATCCTGCTGACCTCTGCCCCAACAACAAAGACGGCAAATCAAGCTGCCACAACTGCGGTGGTTCATGCGGTAAAGGTTCATCCTGCTCATGCGACGACAATGATTTAGTTGCTGAAATCACAAAGCAGGTTATGAAACAGTTAGGCAAATAATCAATTTTTAAAGAAAGGAAACTGTCATGCAGGAACAAGAAATCTCAAAAATTGTTGAAAAGGTCATTGGGGCAGTTTCATCTAAAAAAATAACTCTTTCACTTGCTCAAAAAGTTGCTGACAAAGTACTAAAAAAAGCTGCT
>JAFWXG010000239.1 GCA_017523005.1 Clostridia bacterium | reverse complement strand
CTCTTGCCGTTGCGTTTTCTAGAATTTTGTTCATCGCTTCAAGAGCGTCTTTCTTTGAAGTTTTGCCGAAAACGCCGATTATAAGCCGGGCGTAAATATCGGTGAAAAGAAAGGCAATGCTTCCGGCTGTACCTTTAGCAAAGTTCTTTTCAATCTTTCCGCCTTTTACTTTGATTTCGATTTCCGTTTCCTGTACACGGTTGATAAAGACTTTTACATCAGTCTGTTTCATTTTTCTGTTTCTCCTGTTTTTCTGGTATTTTGTGGTTATAGTCAACGATGTTTCCAAAGGTGAATAATGCGAAGTCGTTTGCGCATGATTCACACAGGCTCATATTGCAGTTTGAAGCTCCCCTTATATCAAGATTCAAGAACAGTGTGGAACTATCCTTGATTTCCTTTTTGCAACGCCCGCAGTATTTCTTGATAGGTTTCTGTTCCATATATCGTGTGTCTACCTGCATTTTCCCGGTATCATACAGATACATCATGTAAATATAGGTCGGCACGAGAAGAAGCGATACAGTGCCTACAAAAGCCCACTTTTTATTGAAGCGTTTGGCAATTTTCCAAACATTGGGAATTTCCTTAAATTGTGCTATATAATATTGTCCGAATGTCATTTCTATTCTTCCTCCTCAAAAAGTGATTGCATTTTAATCTGTTTGTTTTCTTCGATAAGTTCTGATTCATCGAAAAGAGAAGGACAAAAACCGCCCTCGCTTTTAAGCCGTTCAATGGCTGGAATAAAGTATTTTCCCCGAAGCTCACAGCCTAGAAAGTGTCTGCTTTCGTTTCCGGCAACTAAAAGCGTTGAGCCACTTCCGGCACATGGGTCAAAGACAATCTGATTAGGTCGTGAGTTTTCTATGATAAGCTGCCTTAATAAGTCGTGATTCTTTTCTGTCGGGTGTAGTTTTCCTGTTCCTTGCGGATATGTAAGCACGGAAGGAATACAGAAGCCGCCGAAATATGCGCCGGGCTTTTTAGTCCATACGGCGTTTTCTACTGAATTAAGGTATTCTTTTTCGCCGTTCATTACGCTTGGATTTGTCTTAGCCCACACTAAATGTCGGGTAGGGTATTTTTTTTTCTTGAAGTATGTGAAGATTTGCGCAAGCTGTTCTATTCCGCAGAATATGACGATTGAGCCTTTTGTTACTTTGTCAACGAGCGGCAAAAACTCTGACAGCTCAAATGTCTTTGTGTCTGCATCACCTTTATCCAGATTCCTTCTATCCATGCCGTTATGTCCGATATTGGTATTAACTTCGCAATACGGTATGTCGGTAAGGGTGAGGTCTACGGAATTCTTAGGCATATTCTTCATGTATTCTATGCAGTCGCAATGTATGAGCGTGTCAAAGTCCATTTTGTTTTAGTTCCTTTTGAGAATAGTTTTAATCTGTGAAAGAAGTGTATTAGGCTTTTCGTATGAAAAAGATTTAATGATAGATTCTTCTTCAAAGAAATAACTTTTTGTAACTGTGTATTTTGTACCTGTAAATACACCTGTATTTATCCATTCTGATATGCCGCTTAAAATATCTTCTTGACAGTCTTTTGTAAGAGATTCTGGATTATATACATATTCAACTACCCTTGCTTTTCCGCCTCTTCCACGGTGTTTGTTTAGCTGAATAACAATGCTTGTGTTTTTCGTTTTTTTACTTTGTCGATTCTTTATTACAATCTTATGGTCTGAAATCCTTAGTTTTCCTATTTCATTTTCAAATGTGCGTATGGCATAAACTGTATTATCAAGATTATCAGCATTAAAACAGTTTTTCAGTGATTCAAGGTATTGCTCTGGTGTATAATCATTGTGTTTCAACCTTTCTGCAAGAGAAGAAATTTTTTGTTTTACATCAAAAAGTTCTTGCGGATTATCCAAAAACGATATATTATTATGATGTAAGCCTTGGGTTGACGCGGCTCCCTTGCTTTCGGGCGAGGTTGTAGGAAGTGCGACAAGGCTTTCTTTTTTTTCTCCAAACTGTCCGTTATCACGCCTTGTCTGATTTT
>JAFWXG010000238.1 GCA_017523005.1 Clostridia bacterium | reverse complement strand
TGAGCTAAAATCTCATTCTTTGCAGGTTCATAATTTTTAAACTCTATGCCAGAGCTTACAACCACAAGGCCTTTATGACTGTTGTAAGTAGATGATGCATAGTATGCCAAAGAAAGTTTTTCTCTCACATTCAAAAACAGTTTTGAATATGGAGAACCACCATAAAGACGATTAAAAAGCATCATAGCATAATATCTGTTGTCTTTTCTGGTTATTGTTGTTCTTAATCCTATAGCAAGCTTTCCCTGTGTTACAGGCTCAACATCTTCTACCATTTTTATTTCAGCCGATTTCTTAATATATGTGTCTTTTACTTCTCCTGCCTGAGCTTTTTTGTCCGACAACAAGCTTTGAAGCAAAGGCAAAACATTATCCTTTTCAAAATTGTCTGTTACATAAAACGATATTTTTGCTGACTTTAACAAATTAAGATATGCCTCATATAGCGATTTTTCTGTTATTCTTTGAACATTGTCCTTTTCGCCTGCGGCAGAAATGCTGTATTCTTCGTCCTTGCACATTTCTTTTATAAGGCGGATTGACGCCCATTTTCTCTTGTCATTTTTAAGACCGTCTAAAAATTGCATCTGCACTTCCTTTTCGCGGTCTGTGTATGATTTTCTAAACCCGCCATTTTCAACGAGCGGACTAAACAGAACTTCAAATGCTAAAGCCATGAGGTTTGAAAAGGGCTTACATTCATTTGCATAGCAGTCTGCAACAGTTTTAAATTTCATAGAAATAACCTGATACGCACCCTGCTTTTCGACATGAAAGCTTACAGTTGCGCCAAACAATTCCTCAAGAGCAATATTTAAGTCCTTTGTTTCGGGATATTTCTCGCAACCCCTTGTTAAAACCGCTGGAATTAAAGCGTTTTCCGATGCGGAATTTAAATTAAGCGGTGTTCTTATATAAACAATAAATGCTGCAGTTTTCAAGCGATTGTCAGGAAGCATACAAATATTAAATCCGTTTATATTAAATTTTTCCATCTTATTCTCCTTGTAAAATGATATATATTTATTTTACCATATAATTTACAAAAAATCCATATTTTTTTGTTGCTTTTTTTTAGATTTGATGTATAATGAAAATAAGGGACAGGGGTGAAAAAAATGATTAAGTCAAAGCGGTCTAACAAAACCGCCTCATACAGAAAGCTGACAGGTAAGACAGGAAGTCAGCTTGCCAAAATTTTAAACGAGGGAAAGAGCAATATTTCCAATATGGAGTCTGAAAAAGGACACCCTGTTTCTGACTATTTAAGGATTTTAAATCTGACAGAAGACGAGCTTACTGCCCCCATCTTCCCGATTTTACCCCATTTGAGAGAAGAACATACTCCCGTAAAAGTAAGTCAAAGCGGTATAACCTATACAACAAGAAGAATAAATGAATATGGTGTACTTAACGAGGGTTTTAACCCTGAAATTTTAAGAGATGAGAAAAACGATACCGATTATTATGTTTTTCATGCAGATAAAGACTATACCGCTCTTAATATTAAAAAGGATTGTCCCTTTAAGGTTTACCCAAGCCCAAGCTATAAAAAGGGAGATTATGTACTTTTCAAGAGTTCTCTCCGTTCATACTCGGCAGGAAAAATAATGGATAAATCCACCATCTTGTCAATGCCAGACAAAACAGAATATAAAATAATTTCAACAGAAATTTTAGGAAAAATAAAACCATAGAAAGCAAAATACTTTCTATGGTTTTTATCTTATTTTAGTCTCCAAACATAGTTCCGATACCTGTATCTGTAAAGATTTCAAGCAAGATAGCGTGTGGAATTCTTCCATCAATAATATGTACGCGGTTTACACCTTTCAAAACCGCATCAACACAAGCTCTTACTTTAGGAACCATACCGCCTGTAATAATACCGTTATCAATATATTCGTGTGCCTTATGTACACCAACCGAATACATAATATTTCCGTCTTTATCCTTAACGCCCTCAACATCTGTTAAGAACATAAGCTTTTCGGCTTTTAAAGCGGTTGCAATAGAGTTTGCAACAGTATCAGCATTGATGTTATAGCTGTTTCCCTGTTTATCTGCACCGATAGGAGCAATTACAGGAATATACCCGCTGTTTATAAGCTGTTTGATAACATCAGCTTTAACATTTACGATTTTACCTACATACCCTAAATCTATCGGGTCGCCGTTATCGTCTTTGGTAAGCTTGATACATTCCATTAAGCTACAGTCAATACCGCTTAGACCAATAGCATCAGCGCCTTTAGAGTTAAGAAGTGCAACGATTTCCTTGTTAGTTTTACCAACCAAAGTCATCTGTGCAACTTTCATTGTTGCCTCATCTGTCACTCTTAAACCATTTTCAAACTTACTTTCAATTTTGAAAACTTTTAAATTCTCATTGATATCAGGACCACCGCCGTGAACTAGAACGGGGTTAATGCCGATAAATTTAAGGAGTGTCAGGTCCTCCATTACAGAGTGC
Source organism: Clostridia bacterium (assembly GCA_017523005.1). GTDB lineage: Bacteria > Bacillota > Clostridia > RGIG6154 > RGIG6154 > RGIG6154. The sequence goes on along the minus strand of JAFWXG010000238.1, from coordinate 2,264 downwards.
TTGAGTTCATCATTTATCATAGCGTTTCCGCCGTATTTAACAACAACAGTTTTTCCTGCAAGTTTTTCTATGTATGGAAGTGCCTCAACAAGTATTTCAGCCTTGCTGATAAGTCCTTGCATAAAATCCATCATAAATACCTCCTACAAATAGTATCCAGGTGCTTCAAGACCCGTTTTTTCGTCTAAACCAAACATCAAATTCATATTCTGGATTGCCTGTCCTGATGCACCTTTAACCAAATTATCGATAGTAGATACCACAACAACACGATTTAAGCGTTCATCGACCGCAAGTCCGATTTCCACAAAATTTGAGCCTGCAACATCTTTTACCTGCGGAATTTTTCCGTTTTGTAAAACTCTTATGAAATGCTCGTCCTTGTAGAATTCATTATAAATCTTAATCAATTCATCATAGGATGCCTTATCCTTAAGATTTGCATAACAAGTTGCATAAATACCGCGTTTAAACGGAACAAGATGCGGTGTGAATGACAAAGTGATGTCTTCTTTTGCAAGGAGAGAAAGTTCTTGCTCAATTTCAGATGTATGTCTGTGTGTTGCGATTTTATACGCTTTCATATTCTGGTCACATTCAGAGTAGTGATAATCAATACCAAGTCCCCTGCCCGCACCTGTCACACCTGATTTTGCATCAATAATAATGCTCTTATTATCAATTTTACCTGATGCAACAAGCGGTGCTAAACCTAAAATCGAGCAGGTTGTGTAGCAACCCGGATTACCAATTAAGTTGGTCTTTTTGATTTCCTCTCTATGTAATTCGCATAAACCGTAAGCCTTTTCTTTTAAAAGCTCGGGTGCACAATGTTGGTCTTTATACCACTGTTCATAAACCTTAACATCGTTGTATCTGAAATCTCCGCTTAAGTCAATTACTTTAATACCTTTTTTGTAAAGTGCAGGAATAACTTCTTTTGATGCACCATGAGGAAGTGCAGTAAATGCCACATCGCAAGTACTTGCAACCTTATCAATATCTAATTCTTCGCATACTAAATTGCATACATTTCTAAAATTTCCGTAAATTTCGTCAATAGGAGTGCCGGCAGTAGAATGAGAAACAAGCATTTTGATTTCCGTCTCAGGGTGGGTTGAAAGCAAACGAATTAACTCTTCCCCCGTATATCCTGTAGCTCCTAAAATTGCAACTTTAATCACAGTATCAACTCCTTTATTGCAACATTATACATCAACTTGCATAAAAATGCAAGTCTTTTTTTATTTTTTTAATAAATTTTCCTGTTCTAAAAAGGAAATTGCAGATTGTATACCCAGTTTTCCGTATGAATATGTAAGTCCGCCCTGCATATAAACGCAATACGGCTCTTTGATAGGACCATCAGCAGAAAGCTCGATTGATGAACCTTGAGTAAATGCTCCTGCTGCCATAATAACTTCATGTGCATAACCGGGCATACCCCACGGCTCGGGAAGTACATTAGAATCTACCGGCGAGCCTTTCTGAATTCCCTGACAGAATTTTATAAGTCTTTCCTTGTCTTCTAATATTATTGCCTGAATGATGTCAGTACGATGTTCCTTGGAAGACGGGCATACGCTGTATCCTAAATTTTCAAATATGTCTGCTGTAAGCACAGCAGTTTTAAGTGCAGAGCATACAACAGACGGCGCCATAAAAAGTCCCTGGAAAAAGGATTTTGTAACACCTAAACTTGCTCCACCCTCTTTTCCGATGCCTGGGCTTGTGAGTCTGTTTGCAATTCTTTCAATCGCATCAAAAGTTCCTACTATGTAACCGCCCGTAGGCGCAATACCGCCGCCTGGGTTTTTTATAAGCGAGCCTGCAATCACATCTACTCCAACATCTGTAGGTTCTTTGGTTTCACAAAATTCTCCATAGCAGTTGTCCGCAAAAATATAACAATCAGGACAAAGGTCTTTAATAAATTTTGCAAGTTTTTCTATTTCATTTATGTCCAAAGATTTTCTGAAAGCATAACCTTTAGAGCGTTGCATCATTACAACCTTTGGTTTTTTTGCTTTTATTGCTTTTTCTATATTTTCATAGTCGGGAGAGCCATCTTCAAGCAAATCAACCTGACTGTATGTCACACCAAATCTTTTAAGCGAGCCGTGAGCATTACCCCTTATCCCTATAGCTTCTTCTAAGGTGTCATAAGGCTTGCCTGAAACCGCAAGCAAATGGTCGCCTGTTTCTAAAAGACCAAACAAAACTGTAGTAAGTGCGTGAGTACCTGATGTTATGGTGTGACGCAC
>JAFWXG010000237.1 GCA_017523005.1 Clostridia bacterium | reverse complement strand
CACTTTGATATACAATTCGTATGGATTGGCTATTACATCACACGCGCCATTTGAAAGCATTGGTGATATTATTGAGAAAAACCATGAGATGATGTCACAAAAATACATTGTTGAAGAAGTAGACAGAAGAATTTTGATAGAAGATACTGATAAAGGTAAAGAACTTTCTGATAATGTTAATGACCTGAAAAATCTTATGTTTTTATATGACTGCGGGGCTATAGCGCAAAAGCATACTAATTAAATTGACAAAAATGGCATCCAAATAATGCACTTATTCTAAAGCAACTTTGAGTAAAAATAATATTTTAAATTTTAGGGAGATACATATATGTACAAGAAAATAGAACAACTGAAAACAGAAACAAAACTAAATAATTTAGGCAAGGAGAAAATGTTTAAGACTAATCTTGCAGACTTTGACGCATTCGATCCTAAAGTAAGACTTTATTCTTTGGTGCAGGTAAAGCCGGGCGAAGAGGTTGATTATCATATGCATGTAGGGGAGAGTGAAACTTTCTTTATTCTTTCAGGACAAGGCATCTATAATGATAACGGAAACATAGTTGATGTGACTCCCGGAATGGTAACATTTACCCCGTCAGGTCAGGGTCACTCCATCAAAAATACCGGCAATGAATTGCTTTCATTTATCGCACTTATTGTTGTTGAATAGGGTTTTTATCAAAAATACAACTCGTTTGTTGATTATAATGAGTATTATGTCGAAAATGTTCGTATATAGATAAATCGGGATTAAACAAAGGAAATTGTTAACATGAAAAAGTTTATAATATTAGCTATAGCTTTGTTCTGCGTAATTGGGTTGATTATTTGTAGTAATATACTGCCAAAAAAACAATTTGTTTCTAATGGTAATTCGCATTCGGATGTTGAAGGTGTTTTTGTGGTAGTTGACAGTATAAACTATTATCGTGATAAGACAACCTTAACAGTTTCGTGGAACAATAAGACAAAGCACCAGGTTTTATATGGAGCGATGTTTGGCATAGAACGGTTAGTAGACGGCAAGTGGATTGATTGTTCTATTGGAGATAATGTTTTTGCTTTGATAGGATACTCGTTGAATGAAAACGAATCAGTAAAAAAAGAACATCTTCTTACCGACATGTTCGATATAAGCAAGTCGGGAACTTACCGTTTTTGTTCTGATTACAGTCTACTTGGTGATGAAAAAGAATGCTCTGTCTGGACAGAGTTTGTGATTGAATCATAATAGGTAATTTGCAAGGAGGATTGTTATGTTAGCTTATAAAATGTTAAGCTTTACATCGTGGCTGATGATTTTTTCGCTGGGATATTTAATAATCCCGCCTTTATTTAAGAAATACTGGACTTATAATGATGCAAAATTTTTAAAATATGCAAGGATAGTTTTGTTTGTTTTAAGTCTTGGCGTGTTTATCTGGTTATTGTTTAACAAGGAACTGTTTCACTGGAATTTTGATATCGCAACAGGAGAACCTGTAGACCATTACAGTACATATATAAAATGCCTGATAAATGTAGTTGTTGCACTTATAAGCAATGTTGCATCTTATGTAATTTCTAAAAAAAGAAAATCATAAATTTAAAATTTTATTAAAAGAAATGATTAAAAATGGAGGAAAAAATATGAAGAAGTTTTTTGAAGAATTTAAGAAATTTGCAATCAAGGGAAATGTCTTTGACTTAGCAGTCGGCGTTGTAATTGGTACTTCATTTACAGCTATTGTTAATTCTATTGTAAATGACATTATTATGCCTGCTGTGGGAATTGTTTTAGGTGGTAAAAGCTTTAAAGGGCTTACCTTTATAGTCGGAGATGCCGTTATTCAGTATGGAAATCTCATACAGAACATGGTAGATTTCTTAATTGTTGCACTTGTTCTTTTCTATGTAGTTAAACTGCTTAATGTGTTAAGATTTAAAAAAGAAGAGGCTAAACCTGAAGAACCTCCTAAAAAGTCTGAAGAAGTATTATTACTTCAGGAAATCAGAGATGCGTTAGTGAATAAAAGTGATTTAGACTAAATATAGATTTAAAAAAGTAATAAATTTAGAATGGGGCTGATTTTTAAGGTGCAACCGCAACATAAAAGATTTTGGGCTGAAATAGATTTAGATTGTGCTACATGGAATTTTAAAACCATAAAATCTAAATTACAAAAGAATACAAAACTTTGCTGTGTGATTAAAGCTAACGCTTACGGTCATGGGGCTGTTCAGCTTGCAAAATTATATTCAAAGCTTGGCGCAGATTATTTTGCAGTTTCCAATCTTGAAGAAGGAATGCAGCTTAGAAAAAACGGAATTGAAGAACCTATTTTAATTTTAGGCTATACATCTCCTGATTGTGCTGATATTCTTTCAGAGTATTCCATTACACAAAGCGTTTTTTCTGAAGAATACGCATATCAGCTTGAAGAATGTGCAAGAAAAGCAAATGTATCTATAAAAATACATATTAAGTTAGACACAGGTATGGGACGAATAGGATTTTATGCAAAAGACGGACTTGAAAATGAGTCTAACCTTGAAAGTATTCTAAATGTGTGCAAGCTTGACCACTTAATTCCCGAAGGCATTTTTACGCATTTTTCATCTGCTGACGAGGGAGAAAAGGGAAGTCCCTATACCAAAATGCAGTACGAAAATTTTATGAAGGCTATAGAAAATGTTGAAAAGAACGGAATAAAGTTTTCAATAAGACATTGTGCAAACAGTGCCGCAATTTTTGACTATCCTGAATATCATTTAGACATGGTAAGGGCGGGTATTGTATTGTTTGGTGCGATGCCGTCATCCGATATGAAAAATTCAGCTGATTTAAAACCTGTTATGAGTCTAAAAGCGGTTGTTTCTCAGGTAAAGACCCTTGACAAGGGAGAATACATAAGCTACGGAAGAACTTTCGAAACTCCTAAAAAAATGAAGGTTGCGACAATCCCTGTAGGATATGCTGACGGATTTTGGAGAGCTAATTCTAAAAATGGAACCGAATTACTTATTAAAGGAAAACGGGCTTCAATCTTAGGCAGAGTATGTATGGACCAGCTTATATTGGATGTAAGTGATGTTGAAAATGTTAATGCGGGCGATACTGTCACAGTAATCGGAAAACAGAATGAAGATGAAATTACAGCAAATGAGCTTGCAAAACGAAACGGAACAATCAATTATGAAATTTTATGTTCGGTAGGAGAGAGAGTTCCAAGACTATATATCGAAAATGATAAAATAGTATCTGTTAAAGACAATATTATTTCAGATTAAGGGTATACTATTGTTTAGTTAAGAAACCAAGGAGGAATTGTTACGGATTATTTAAAAGTAACATGCGCCGTGCCTGATGTGTCGGTAGCAGATGTAGAGTATAATACAAAGCAGATAATAAAACTGATAAATCAAAATAAAGAAAGTCATGTTGTGCTTTTTCCTGAGTTTGCGATTTCAGGGTATACAATTGGAGATTTAGTATTTGACCATGCTTTGCAGAAACAAGTTGTAAACGGTATTAAGCAAATCATGAGCAAAACTAAGTCTATAGATAGCTTTATTGCGGTTGGTGCACCTCTTTTAATTTCAGGAAGACTTTATAATTGTGCTGTTTTGATGAAAAATGGTACAGTTTATGGTATTGTGCCTAAAACATATATAGCTGAATATAGTGAGTTTTCTGAAAAAAGATGGTTTTCAAGTGCTGATGAATTAAATGATAATTCGGTATACTTACCTGAGCTTTCTTCAAATTCAATACCTGTAGGTACCAACTTAGTATTTGACCTAAACGGTAAAGTTAAAATCGGAGTAGAGATATGTGAAGATTTGTGGGTTCCTATTCCGCAAAGCACTTTACTTACTTTAAACGGAGCAGAAATTATATTAAATCTGTCGGCAAGTACAGCTTTGGCAGGGAAGAAATCCTTTGTTG
>JAFWXG010000236.1 GCA_017523005.1 Clostridia bacterium | reverse complement strand
ATGCCTGATACATACCAACAAAGCTACCTCCTGAGAATGGTGCAATCACTCCCAGAGGATACGGATTTTCTACATGTCTTTGATAGTTTATTCTGCCTCTGGTTAATGAAAATGCTACTGTCGGAATTACTCGTTTTTCTAAGAGTTCCTCGTTTTCTGTAAGCAAGTACTGTGATACCATAGCCATGAAGTTTGAATGTGCTGCCGTTCCGTCACCTTCAGTATCCATAAATCCTAACTGTCTCTCGTCCCATCCACTATACACATCATCCATAATCAAATCAGTCATGTTATAGATGGTTTCGTTCATTGATGCATAGTGATTTTCACGCAAGTCAACACAATTATAAAGGTTTGTAGCAATGTGCTTTAATGTTTCATAACCTGTAGCATCTCTATATATTATTCTATATGAGAATGTGTAATAGTCGCCTGACTTAAACTGACATTGATATGTACCAAAAGTTGGAGCAATAAGCTGACCTCTTGCATTACCATCAGGAGAACGGAAAGTTAAACCGAAATCTCTGTCTGCAAGTCTTGCTACATATTCCCTGATTGATGTAGGATCTACCGCTACACCTTTAGTGAATTTTTTGCCGTTATTATCAAAAGTAAATGTAACCATTGGTGTGAACATTGCACTTTCCGCAAGCACACTTGAATCTGCAGGAATTTCATCCTGAATAAAGTTAAATGGAGCAGTTACTCTCTCAAATGATTCATCACTGAAGTCATTTCCGCTAAAATATGAGAACGAATAAGCACCATCTTCCTTAACATTAGCAGAAAATGTTACTTTTGGATCATCTGATAAATCATCAAATGTAAATGTCAATGTACCATTAACATGTTCAGAGGAAAGACCCATTCTAACAGTTTTATCATCTACTTTTTCCAATGAATTAGGAATTAACCACTCTGGAGTAGCAGATTTGTAATATTCCCTAATCAAAGGATTGCTGTATTCGCCCACCAATGTATCAAAGCTCTGGTCATAATAATCAAAAGCAGTAGAAGTTGCATCGAATCTTATGGGCTTTTCGTCCATAATTCTGCTTCTGTTTGCTCTCATGGCAAGAACACCCAAATCCTCTGTGCGTTCCTTAACAACTACCCATTCGTTGTTACGCTTCATGAATATTTCATTTTGAACGACGCCACCTCTTGATGCAGAACCTTTATAGAAATTAATTTTAAAAGTATCGTTTTCAATGGTTTCTACCTGAGTTTCGTTTATATCTCCATTTGCCCATTCAGGAAATGACGCAGGAACGAATTCAGTTGCTGAAGCATTGTTTACAGTATAATCTTTATAGTTTGCAAGATCGCTGCTTGGAACGAAATCTAAATCATTTGTAATAATCAAACCATTTAATCTTCCGAAAAATGCGGCTGTATCAACCAGACGGAGTTCATTCAAAACACCTCTTTGAAGTTCAAAAGTTCCGCCGTCTTCCCAAGTAAATCCTGTAACACCATGCTGACCAAAGGTTTTAGCTAATCTATTTCCGTTAATATCAACATTATAAAATCTTGAGCCTTGCTGGTCTAATTCATAGTCAATAGAGTTTACCCAGATTTTGTATGTTCCTGTACTATTAACTCTGAAATTTGAAACAGCATCATCAGCAGGATTATTAGTAGGCTTTGCATCAGTTTTAGCACGAAGTATCTGGTTACCGATAT
>JAFWXG010000235.1 GCA_017523005.1 Clostridia bacterium | reverse complement strand
TTGCAGGGTAGGCTAAAAACAGAGTTGAAAATGTTCTGTTTAAGGGGAATATAGTGTATATCCAAATCACTCGGAGAACACAAACTCCAACAACAGAAATTATCATGGAAACTGCTGATTTGTCAATTCCTCTTAATGCTCCCGAACTAACCTCCATAAGTCCGCAAGTAAAGTAGGGAAGACAGCTGATTTTAAGGCGTTCAATACCATAAGCGATAGCCTCTTTATTATTTACAAATAAGCCTAAAAGCTGTTCGCTAAATATATAACACAATCCACCCACAGTAAGCCCCAAGACAACTACAATAGAACTGCAGTAGCCAACAGATTTTATAATTCGGTCTTTTTTTCCTGCCCCAAAGTTTTGACCGCAAAAGGAGAGGGAGGCGTGGTATAGAGAGTTAACTGCCTGATAAATTATGTTATCCGCATTTGATGCCGCAGTAGAGCCTGCCATAGCAAATTCGCCGAAAGAGTTGATTGAAGACTGTATAAACACATTGGACAGCGAAAATGAAACAGACTGAATACTTGCAGGAATTCCGACTGTTACAATTTGAGTAAGTTCAGCCTTGTATAACTTAATTTCTTTTATAATCAGTTTATAACTTCCGTCTGATTTAATCAGGCAAATTACAGTTAAAATTGCAGAAATTATTTGTGAAAATACAGTTGCGATAGCAACACCTGCTACATGAAGTTTGAAGAAAACTACCAAAATAATATTCAAGAATACATTTATAATTCCTGATAGAGTTATGAAAATTGTGGGGCGTTTTGTGTCGCCCACAGCACGAAGAATAGCTGAACCGAAGTTGAAAACAGCAACGGCAGGAAGTCCTGCAAAGCATATTCTCATATAAAGAGCAGATAAGTCAATTACGCTTTCGGGAGTATCCATCAATTTAAGAAGTGGTTTGCAGAAAACCATTCCTATAATTCCGAGCACAAATCCGCAGATTATACTTAACGCCATAGAAGTATGTATTGAACGGAACAGGCTTTTTTTGTTGCCTGCACCGAAATGCCTTGCGACTACAGAGCTTGAACCAACCGAAAGCCCAATCAAAAGACAAATAATAAGGTTTGAAAGGGAAGCGGTTGAGCCGACTGCCGCAAGATATGTACTTCCCGCAAATTTACCTACAACGAGCTGGTCAGCTGCATTGTATACAAGCTGGAGCATATTAGAAAGCATTACGGGAATAAAAAATATTATGATTTTGGGCAAGATACTGCCGTTAACCATATCTATATCATGAGTTTTAGTTCGTTTTAGTTCCATAACAAGACATCTCCTTTAGGTTAAATGTTTAAATGGACAATCATTCTGCCTTGTTTTTCTGCATATCTTACAGTAGACTCTGTGCCACCGCTTTTAGTTTTGTCAAAAACTGCAAGTACAATATGTGAACGGTCTACCATATATCTGTTTCTTATGTGCATACAACCTCTGTGGTATGAAGGAGAGGTTACAACTTTACTATCGCATTTTTCCAAAATATTGTTATATCTTTCTTTATTGTCTTGACTCCAGCTTGACGACTGGTCAGGAAAAGGGATAGCTGCAATTAGTTTTATAAACGGGTATTTCTCTTTTAAAGCCAAAACTATCTCTGCTGACCAGGTATCAACCCCTAAAGCCATGCCGGAATAAAAAGTGTCAGCTGAGTAGTTTACAATAAGGCTTTCGATTTCGTGAGCTATCAGTTCCTTAATTTTTATACATTGAGGATGCTGTTCATTAAATCCGAAATCAAAACTTTTTGGTCTGTGTCCTGTAAAACATACTGTCATATTTATCTCTTTTCTTTTGTAATAATTTTAACTGCGTCTTCGCCTAAAAGGTCTTTTAGGTTTTGAATAAGTTTATCACTTAATGTAACATGATATTTTTTTGGAGCAAGGGAAGTGGTTTTGTTTTCGGGGTTAAACATCGCAACAGGAACAGTTCCGCTGTGCGAAGATAATGTGTTAAGCAAGCTTTCGTTATGTGCATCAGTTGTTTTTAAATAATGAGTAGCCTTGTTAGGGGCAGTATAAACAGAATATATTGCCTCACCCATAATTGCGGGCTCTTTATCCTCCTGAAGACTAAGTCTTCCGCTTACTACAATCGCACTTCCTTTGTCAAGCACATTAGCTACCGTCTGGTAAAGTTTTGAAAATACCAAAACATCAATGCTTCCGAATTGGTCTGAAATAGTGATGATTGCCATTTTCTCGTTTCTTTTTGTCACTTTAACCGACAATTTTTCAATTATGCCCGCAACCGTAACAAAAGAATTATCTTTAACCTGAGAATCTTGTTCTTCATCATTTGCAAGATTTATTGCCAAAATATCTGTTGTTAGCTTACCCATAAGGGTTTCTTTGTATTTATCAAGCGGATGCCCTGAGATATACATACCCATAAATTCTTTTTCCTGTGAAAGTCTGGTTGCTAAATCAAGCTCATCCACCTTTGGGATTTCTGCCGTAACTTCAGGCATAATTTCGGTGTCGAAAAAGGAAATTTGACCCTCTAATGTAGATTTTTTTTCAGAGTTTGCACTGTCTAATTCCTGTTCATAAATCATAAGAAGCTGTGCTCGGTTTAAATCGAATGAGTCAAATGCACCGCATTTAATCATACCCTCTACCGCACGCTTATTTATACTCTTATACTTACTCATACGGGTACAAAAATCACGGAATGATGTAAACATACCATTTTGCTCGCGTTCTGAAGTCAGTTCATCAATGAACGATTTTCCTACATTTTTGATTGCAGACAAGCCAAATCTTATTCCGCCGTTTTCAACTGTAAATTTTGAACCGCTGTAGTTAATATCGGGAAGCCGTACAGGAATGTTTAACTTCTTGCAAACCTGCATATACTCAGCGATTTTAGTTATGTTCTCTAAAAAGCTTGATAATAGCGACGCAAAAAATTCAACAGGGTAGTGGCATCTTAAATATGCGGTCTGGTACGCAACCACAGCATAAGCTGCGGCGTGAGATTTATTGAATGCGTACTTTGCAAAATCCATCATCTGGTCGAAAATTTTGATTGCGGTTTCTTCAGGGATACCCCTTTTTATTGCGCCCTCAATATTTTCTTCTTCAGAGCCGTAGATGAAATTTTGTCTTGCTTTTGCCATTACATCGCCCTTTTTCTTGGACATGGCACGGCGTACCTGGTCGGCACCGCCCATAGAAAAACCGCCAAGCTCACGGACAATTTCCATAACCTGTTCCTGATACACAATACAGCCGTATGTAACATTTAAAATCTTCTCTAAAGACGGATGCAAATATGAAACCTTGTCAGGGTGGTTTTTGTTTTCAATGTAGGTCGGGATTGAGTCCATTGGACCCGGTCTGTAAAGCGCAATACCTGCAATAATATCTTCTATGGAATTGGGGGCAAGCCTTCTCATGAACTGTCTCATGCCGCCGCTTTCTAACTGGAATACACCATCGGCTTCGCCCATGGAAAGCATTTTATAAACCTTTTTATCATTAAAAGGAATGTTGTTTATATCAAGCTCAATTCCTTGATTTTTAAGAAGTTTTACCGCATCAGAAATAACTGTTAAGGTACGGAGACCTAAAAAGTCCATCTTTAATAAACCAAGCTCTTCTAAAAGAGTCATGGTGTATTGGGTGGATATTGCGTCTTTGTTTCTGTAAAGCGGTACATATTCAACAGTAGGCTTGCCTGTGATGACAACACCTGCAGCATGAGTAGACGCATGACGCGGCATACCCTCAATTTTTCTTGCCATTTCCATCATTTCTGCTGCATCGCGGTTAGCTAAAACGGCTTCCTTGATTTGCGGATTTTCTTTAAACGCCTTGTCAATAGTTATATCAAGCTCACGCGGAATAAGTTTTGCCATGGAGTCAGCAAGGTTATATGGAAGTCCCATAGTGCGCCCGGCATCACGAACAGCAG
>JAFWXG010000234.1 GCA_017523005.1 Clostridia bacterium | reverse complement strand
GTAATGCGTGACGGAATGTGGATAGCAACAAAGGATGCAAAAGACTTAACTACAGAAGAAATTATAAAACTTATGGTAGGGAGAGAACTTAAAAATCAATTCCCACCCAAAACAAACACACCTGAAGAAACTATTCTTTCTGTAAGAAATCTGACTGCCACACATTCAAAGCTTAAGGATATTTCATTTGATGTAAAAAAGGGCGAAATTGTAGGGCTTGCGGGGTTAGACGGAAGCGGACGAACAGAGCTTTTAGAAACTTTATTTGGAATAGCGGAACGAAAAAGCGGTGAAATATATCTGCATCAAAAGAAAGTTTTTAACAAAAATCCTCGCGACTCCATAAAAAACGGATTTGCCCTTTTAACAGAAGAGCGCCGTGCGACAGGCATTTTCGGGGTTCTTGATATAAAGGAAAATACTGTAATATCAAGTCTTAAAAAGCATAAGAGGTTTATATATTTAAGGAACAAATCCATGCAGGAAGATACGAAATGGGCAATTGACGCCCTTAAGACAAAGACATCCTCACAAAGCACTAAAATCAGAACTCTTTCGGGTGGAAATCAGCAAAAAGTTATACTTGGTAGATGGCTTTTAACAAATCCTGAAATTCTGCTTTTAGACGAGCCCACCCGCGGAATTGATGTTGGTGCAAAATATGAAATATATCAACTGATTATAGATATGGCAAGTAAGGGAAAAGCTATTATTATGGCGTCTTCCGAAATGCCCGAGCTTCTTGGAGTATGTGACAGAATTTTAGTTTTATCGGGTGGTAAATTAGCAGGCGAAACAGACGCAAAAACTGCAACACAGGAACAAATTATAGAGCTTGCAACGAAATTTGTATAAAGGAGGGATTTGATTTGAATTTTATATCAAATTGGAAACAGAAATTTCTGCATTATAAAAGTTTAAACGCAAAGGACAAGCTTTCCTATCAAAAAGAATTTTTAATAAACAACGCACTTTATATTCTTCTTATACTTGCAATCATTTACACCTACACACAAAATCCCAAGTTTTTAGGGACAAACTCAATTATAAATATAATAAGCTTATCTGCTGCAAATCTTCCTATTGCGTGTGGTATTGCAGGGACTATTGTTCTTACAGGCACCGACCTTTCAGCGGGGCGTGTTGTAGGTCTTACTGCGTGTGTATCTGCATCACTTTTGCAGGCTATAGCATACACCTCAAAAATGTTTCCCTCTCTCCCGCCACTTCCAATTCCTTTAGTTTTTTTAATTGTACTCATAATAGGTGCAATAGTCGGATATGTAAACGGATTTTGTATATCAAAATTTAATCTGCATCCCTTTATTGTTACACTTGCAACACAGCTTATTGTATACGGCATTTTGCTTATGTATATAACTCTTAATGGCAATAACGGTCAGCCGTTATCAGGACTTGATGCCTCATACAAAGTATTTGTGACAGGAAGTTTAATTTCGCTCGGCAAAATTGCAATACCTAACTATGTATGGTACGGACTTATAGTAGTTATAATAATGTGGTTTATATGGAACAAAACAGCATTCGGCAAAAATATGTTTGCTGTAGGTTCAAACAAAGATGCCGCAAATGTTTCGGGTGTAAATGTTGTAAAAACCACCATATTAGTCCATGTTCTTGCCGGGATGATGTACGGAGTTACTGGCTTTATTGAAGCGGCACGAATTGGTTCTAATACAGCATCAACAGGTCTTAACTATGAAAGTGATGCAATAGCAGCTTGTGTAATAGGCGGTGTTTCATTTGTTGGCGGAACAGGAAATATAGGCGGAGTTGTAATCGGAGTATTCTTATTAAGAATAATATTTGTCGCATTAAACTTTTTGTCTATAGATGTGAATTTGCAATATATTATAAAAGGACTTATTATTTTAGCTGCGTGCGCTATTGACATGAGAAAATACCTGGTAAGGAGATAAACTTTTATGAATAACAAATCCTATCCGTTTTTAAAAACAAAGATAAACAAGGAACGCTACATTCAAATTCTGGATGTAGCGATTCCTGTTCTTATTGCGACAATATTGTTGCTCATTATAGTGTTTTAGACACAAAATATTACAAATTTGATATGCAATTTTAATATTTTTGTGTCAAAAAAAGCCTAATTTTATTAGGTTTACATAATATTTTATTTTTGGTTTTTGTCGCTAAAAGTTATCCACCAAAATTTCCCTTTAAAATAAGGCTTTTTTTGTTTTTTATCCCCCTTATCCACAAAATTTCATGCAGTTATCCACCAAATTTGCATTTTTTGTGGAGTAAATAATGGCTAAATTATGGCATTTTTCCTCATAAATTTTAAAATTTAGTTTACCATAATATCAGCAAAATGACAAAATATTTCAGTAATCGACATAAAATTTTAGTTTCTTAAGCTTTAGTTGTTTGACATAAATCAAAATTTTTGCTAATATAATATCAAAAATATCAAACTGGAGGAATTCAATATGTCATTTAAAGAAATATCTCCCTACTCTTTGCCCGATAATCCATTCAAAATGATTGGCAAGGACTGGATGCTTTTGACTGCAGAATTTGACGGAAAAGTAAACACCATGACAGCAAGCTGGGGCGGAGTTGGAATTTTATGGAATAAGCCTGTAGCGTTTATTTTTGTACGCCCTACCCGTCACACCTACAAATTTATTGAAAATTCAGACTATATGTCTATAAGCATCTTGCCTGAAAAATATCGCAAAGAGCTTAACCTTTGCGGAACTGTTTCAGGAAGAGATGTTGATAAAATAAAAGAATGTGGGTTTAGTGTTTCAAGGGAAGAAAACGCCCCATATTTTGAAGAAGCTGATACTGTATTTATATGTAAAAAGCATTACGGACAGATGCTTAACGCTGAAAGCTTTGTAGATGCTGGCTTTGATGAAAAAATGTACGCTGACAAAAATTATCATAAAGTATATATTGTTGAAATAGAAAAAATACTAAAAAAATAAACGGAGTTTCTTAACTCCGTTTTATTTTATCCTTTTTCAATATAAAAAGTGCAATAAGTCCTAAAATTGCGGTCAGCACAGCAAACACCTGTGAAAATCTGAACGGACCCCAATATAAACTGTCAGTTCTTAAGCCCTCAACAAAAAATCTTCCTATTCCGTACCACACAAAGTACATGAAAAACGCTTCCCCGTCTTTTGTTTTGTGATTGTTTACCCATATTAAAAGCAAGGTTCCAAGTATATTCCACAGGCTTTCATATAAAAATGTGGGGTGCACGAACATCACAGTACCACCGATAGAATGGAGTTCCATACGCCATGGAAGTGTTGTTTCATTCCCGAAAGCTTCACGGTTTACAAAATTTCCCCATCTTCCTATCGCCTGACCTAATATAACACCCACAATGCAGACATCAAATATTTTCCGCCAGTCAAGTTTTTTTACTCTGCAATATATGTATGCGGCAAGTACAGCACCTATTATTGCGCCGTAAATTGCAATACCGCCCTCCCATATATAAAACACTTTCCATGGCTCGTCTGCATACTTTTCCCATGAGAAAATGCAGTAATAAATTCTTGCGAATATAACTGCCGTAGGAGTTCCAATCAATACAATATCTAAAATTGTATCACTTGATATACCCTGCTTTTTACCAAGATATGTGCAGAGAATGACCGCTAAAATTATAGCACAACCTATAATTACGCCATACCAGTACACATCCTTGCCAAACAAAGTAAAAGCAACAGGATTTACATTAAAGCTTAAACCAAGTCCCGGAAAACCAATAAATTTATCCATTTATTTCGGCAGAATAACAGATAGAACGCTGTTTTCTTCTGCCAGTACCCCCTTTATAAAATCTAAAACATCTTCCTTTGTTACCTCGTCTATTAAAGATGTTGTGTCGTATAAATTGTATTTGTCAAACTCTGCGTCCATAAATCTTCCTGCAATTTTTTCCACATCATTAAATCCTCTAATAAAATCACTTTTAAGCAAAGTTTTTCGTCTTTCAAAATCTTGGTCAGAAATACCATTTTTAACAGCATTTTCTGCAGTTTCAACAGCACTTCTCTTCACTTCTTCGTAATACTCTCCCTCACACTCTAAGATAGCATGGCTGTAGTTGGTACAAACCTCGTATATCGCACCGAATTTATCATTGATGTACCCTTTTTCATAATTTTCGGTAAAGAATTTACTGCTTTTTCCGTATAAAATTCCAAGCGCAATTTCACCTATTATGCCTTGTCTTAAAGTGTCAATACCTATCTTTGACGGCTTTGATTTAAACCCTATCATGTATATAGGAAAGCTTACACTTAAATTTTGCTCTGTATATGCCTTTTCTACATTTTTAGGTTCTTCTAAATAAACCTTTTTAGGACATTCCCTTTTTTTAAGATTACATAATAATTTTTCTAAAACTTTTGCAGTTTCCTGATGGTCGATATCCCCAACTAAAACAAGCACCATGTTTTCGGGAGAATAAAACTTTGAATAGCAATCATACAAAAGCTCAGGAGTAATTTTTGAAATACTTTCGACACTTCCTGCAATATCCCGTCTTACTGTAGAATTTTGGTACATAGCCTCCAGCATATTCTGGTAAACACGCCAATCGGGAGCATCTAAATACATATTGATTTCCTGACCTATAATTCCCTGTTCTTTTTTAACATTCTCGTCTGTAAAATAAGGAGTTTGAACCAAATCTGTTAAAATTTCAAGATTTTCATAAAATTTGTCGGCACACGAAAAATTATATGCAGTACAGCCAAATGAAGTAAACGCGTTTGCTGACGCGCCTGTCTTTGCGTATTTTGTAAAAGCGTCACCCTCTTCGCTTTCAAACAGCTTGTGCTCTAAAAAATGCGCAAGACCGTCAGGGATAGGCACTTTCTCGCCGTCTTTTTCATAAAAAACATCCATAGACCCGTAATTTGCCGCAAAATATGCGCATTTTCTCTTAAAGCCTTTTTTGGGTACGATATAGATTTTAAGTCCTGATTCATGTGTATAGATATGAGCTTTTTCGTCAAGAGCTTTACATTCTAAAACGGTATAATTCATTCATTTTCTCCTTTTAAAAAGTAAATGGTGTCAACAAAAACTGTGTTTGCAGCATCAACAATTTCTTCTTTTGTTACTGCCATAACCTTGTCAATTACATCTTGTGGAGTATCCTCTACCCCTGCGCTATTAAGCGCAAAATCAAAGTCTGCAAGCAACTCTCCATAATCGGCAATACCTGTAAAGGTGTCTTTTATGTCAAGCTTTGCATTTTCGATTTCCTCTAAAGTAAAGTTTCCCTGTTGCATTTCTTTGAG
>JAFWXG010000022.1 GCA_017523005.1 Clostridia bacterium | reverse complement strand
TGAAAAAAACGGAAAATTAAAGGCATCTTTTAATACCGAAATTATCAGCATTATTGAGGAGAACAGCTTATGAAACGCATAAATATAATCACAGGCCATTTCGGAAGCGGTAAAACAGAGTTTGCAATAAATTTAGCACAAAAGCAAACTATGTATGAAAAGTCCGTAATCGCCGATATGGATACAGTAAACCCCTACTTCCGCACAAATGATGCAAGAAAATCACTGGAAGAAAAGGGAATTAAAGTTTTAGCATCAGA
The DNA here is from genome assembly GCA_017523005.1 of Clostridia bacterium. GTDB lineage: Bacteria > Bacillota > Clostridia > RGIG6154 > RGIG6154 > RGIG6154. The sequence continues at coordinate 5,398 of JAFWXG010000022.1, read as the reverse complement.
CTATGCAAGCTCAAATTTAGATATTCCGTCACTTCCGTCAGACCTATATTCGCTTTTTGATGTTGAGGACAGATTTGCGGTTTTGGATGTAGGCGGAGATGAAGACGGCGCAACAGTACTCGGCAGATTTTATAACAAACTTAAAGATGCCGATTATGATATGTATATGGTAATAAATGCAAGAAGAGTTCTGTCCCAAACCGCAGACGAAATTATAACTTTTATGAGAGAAATCGAAGTTGCGTCGCGTCTTAAAATTACAAAGCTTGTAAACAACACCAATTTAAGTGTTGAAACAACCCCCGAAGTTTTGCTTGAGGGACAAAAAGTTGTTGAAGAAGTATCGTTAAAAACGGGATTGCCTATAGCTTATATAACAGGCACAAAAGAAATTTTAGATAAAATCCCCGACACAGTGAAAGCTCCAAGACTTTGTCTTGACTTAAATATGAACCTGCCTTTTTAAGGCATAAACCAATAGAGAGGAGCATGAAAAAATGGCTAAAATTATTATCAATGAAGAAAGATGCAAGGGCTGTGAACTTTGCATTACCCAGTGTCCGAAGAAGATTATCGCACTTTCAAAGGACAAACTGAACAAAAAGGGTTTCCACCCTGCTGAGCTTATTGATCCCGATAAGTGTATCGGCTGTGCATTCTGTGCAACAACCTGTCCGGATGTTGCGATTGAAGTTTATCGTTAAGGAGGAAGAACAACATGAGTGAAAAAGTTTTAATGAAAGGTAACGAGGCATTGGCTGAAGCTGCAATTCAAGCGGGCTGTAAGCACTTCTTCGGTTACCCTATCACTCCGCAAACAGAAGTTGCGGCGTATATGGCAAAGCAAATGCCAAAGCGTGACGGCACATTTTTACAGGCAGAAAGTGAAGTTGCCGCTATCAATATGGTTTACGGTGCCGCAGGTGCAGGCGCAAGAGTTATGACCAGCTCTTCAAGCCCCGGCATCAGCTTAAAGCAGGAAGGTATTTCTTATATCGCAGGTGCAGATTTGCCGTGCGTTATTGTTAATATAGTTCGCGGTGGTCCTGGCCTTGGCGGTATTCAGCCCGCACAGTCTGACTATTTCCAGGCAACAAAGGGTGGCGGTCATGGTGACTATCATTTAGTAGTTTTTGCACCGTCATCAGTTCAGGAGCTTGTAAACTTAACAAAAGAAGCTTTTGATGTGGCTGATATTTACCGTATGCCTGTTATGATTATGGGTGACGGAATGTTAGGTCAGATGATGGAGCCTGTTGAATTCGGTGCTTACACACCTCGTGAAATCCCTGAAAAAACATGGGCAACAACAGGTACTGAAATGAAGAGAAAACATAATGTTGTTAACTCATTGTACATAACAGCTTCGGACCTTGAAGAACTTATTTTAGAGCGTCAGAAGCGTTATGATGTAATTGAAGAAAAAGAAGCACGCTTTGAAGCGTATAAGACAGAGGATGCGGAAATTATCGTAACAGCTTACGGCATTACCGCAAGAATTGCTCAGACTGCTGTAAATAAAGCTCGTGAACAAGGTATTAAAGTTGGTATGATAAGACCAATCACACTATGGCCATTCCCCAAAAAAGCTTTTGCAGAACTTGACACAAACAAAGTTAAAAATGTTTTGTGCGTAGAAATGAGTATGGGTCAGATGGTAGAAGATGTGCGTCTTTCATTAGACTGCAAAATCCCTGTTGACTTTTTCGGCAGAACAGGTGGCGTTGTACCTACACCTGACGAAGTATTGACAAAAATTAAAGCACTCTATGAAGGGAGATAAATAAAATGGAACAAGTATTTAAGCGTCCACACGCATTAGTTGATGTATCCGAGCATTACTGCCCCGGTTGCGGACATGGTATTGTTCATCGCTTAGTTGCAGAAGTTCTTGACGAACTTGATATCGAAGGCAAAACAATCGGTGTTGCACCTGTTGGATGTGCAGTATTTGCTTATAATTATTTTGAATGTGATATGCAGGAGGCAGCTCACGGAAGAGCGCCTGCAGTTGCTACAGGTATTAAAAGAGTTCATCCTGATAAGGTTGTATTTACCTATCAGGGCGACGGCGATTTAGCCGCTATCGGTACTGCAGAAACAGTACACGCTGCAGCCCGTGGCGAAAACATTACCGTAATCTTTATCAATAATGCAATTTACGGTATGACAGGCGGTCAGATGGCACCAACCTCTCTTATGGGTCAGGTTACACAGACCACCCCGTACGGAAGAACTGAACAAAATCAGGGCTTCCCAATCCATGTTTGCGAAATGCTTTCCACATTAGACGGCGTAGCACTCGCACAGAGAACTACAATCAATAGTGTAAAAGCAATCAAAGAAACCAAAGCCGCAATCAAAAAGGCGTTCCAGAACCAGATTGACAAAAAAGGTTTCTCTATTGTAGAAGTTGTTTCAACCTGTCCTACAAACTGGGGTAAAACTCCTGTTGAGGCAATGAAATGGTTAGAAGAAAATATGCTCCCCGTTTATCCGTTGGGCGTATATAAAGACAAGGAATAAGGAGGGCAAAGCTAATGACACATGAAATCTTAATATCAGGTTTTGGCGGACAAGGTGTTTTGTTTGCCGGAAAATTACTTGCATACGCTGCGATGCTTGAAGAAAAGTATGTTTCCTGGCTTCCTTCTTACGGCCCTGAAATGCGCGGAGGTACTGCAAACTGCTCGGTTATTATTTCTGACGAGCCTGTATCTTGTCCTCTTGTAACCAATCCAACAGTTTTGGTTGCAATGAATGCACCGTCACTCGATAAGTTCGAGGACTCTGTTACAAAAGACGGAAAAATCTTTACAGATGCTTCCCTTATCTCTCAGGAATTTAAGCGTAACGATACATCGAACTTTGCAATCCCTTCAACAAAAATGGCAGAAGAATTACAGGCAAGCAAACTATCCAACATGGTGCTTTTGGGTAAAGTTGTTAAAGAAACTTCTGTTTTGCCATTTGAAAGCATTATAAATGCCCTCAAAAAGACTGTTCCTGCAAGTAAACAAGCTATGCTTGAAATAAACAAAAAGGCTTTGGAAACAGGCTTTAACGCATAAACGAGGTGTTGATTTTGAAAGCAAGCAACTCTAAGTCCAATAAAATCCAAAACCGTAATGTCATTTTAAAAATGATTGCCCTTAATGCTCCTGTTTCCCGCGTTAGTCTTTCGGTGATGTCAGGACTTTCAAAAATGTCCCTTACCAATATCATTAACGAATTTATTGACGAGGGAATTGTAGTTGAAACCGGTATTGACAATTCGTCGTCAGGTAAGCGAAAACCAATTTTGTTAGAGCTTGCAGACGGAGCCTTGTGCAGTGTAGGTATACATATCACAAGAAGCTATGTAGACGGCTGTATTGTAGATATAAAGGGAACTATTTTGTATTCTATACGAAAAGAACTTTCGAATGATATTACTAAAGATAAATTATGCGAAATAATCTTAAATCTTGTTGAATCATTATGTGTGATGAGCCCTAAAAAGATTTTAGGAGTAGGGATAAGTGCAGTAGGACCTATAGATTTGGAAAAGGGCATGATTTTAAATCCGACAAATTTCTACGGAATTAAGAATTTGGAGATTGTTAAGCTCATAAAGGACTATTACCCTGAATTGCCTGTATTTTTAAACAAAAATACAAATTGCGCTGTTCTTGCAGAAAAATATTATGGCTATGGTAAGCGTTGTGATAACTTTGCGTATGTTGGAGTTTCAAAAGGAGTAGGATTCGGAGTGGTTACAAACGACCAGCTTGTTATAGGAGATAAAGGTCTTGCGTGCGAAATAGGACATATTTCTGTAGACCTTAATGGGCCTCTTTGCTCATGCGGAAACCACGGTTGTCTTGAATTGTATTCTTCTCTGCTCGCTGCCATAAGCTGGGGAGAAGAAGCGGTTGCTTCCGGAGAAAAAACATCTTTAGTTTCGCCTGTTTCATATTATGAGATTGTAAAGGCAGCAAGAAACGATGACAAGGTTGCAAATGATATCTTAGACAAGCAGTGCAAGTATCTTGCGGTTGGGATTGTGAATGTAGTAAATGCGTTTAATCCGTCAAAGGTCATAATAGGAAACGATATTGCAATCGGCGGAGATATAATTATTGAACGCCTTAAAAAATTTGTAGGCAACACTCCGATTGCTACAAAAGACAAACCAATAGATATACTTCTTTCAAAATTTTACGATAAAGCCCCGCTTTTGGGTGGTGCGGCGTTTGTGTTTGAAAATCTCTATTTTACAGAACAATAAGGGGGAATTTAGTTGTCACAGCTACCTGAATTATTAGAAATCGCCATGATTGTAAGCTTTGGGATTTCATGGCCTTTAAATGTTATTAAATCATATAAAGCAAGGACAACAAAAGGCAAGAGCTTATCATTTTTGTATCTTATTTTCTTTGGATACATAGCAGGGATTACCTCAAAGCTTGTAAATCCTGCATACATGGAGGTAATTGCACAGAAATGGTATGTTTTGTTTTTCTATGTATTAAATTTCCTTATGGTAGGACTCGATTTGTTCATGTATTATAGAAACAAGCGAATAGACATAAAAAATAATAACCTTTAATAAAAACGGCACAATTTGTGCCGTTTTTTGTTGAATTTTTTAACGAAAAGTGGTACAATAATATAAAGAAATTTAAGGAGGCAAGGTTATGGAAAACAATTCAAAAGTATATCTTTGTATTGATTTAAAATCCTTTTATGCCTCTGTAGAATGTGTTGAACGCGGATTAGACCCCTTAACTACAAACCTTGTTGTAGCGGATTTAGGACGCACAGAAAAGACAATATGCCTTGCAGTAACACCGGCACTGAAAGCCTATGGTATTTCGGGAAGAGCAAGACTTTATGAAGTGGTGCAAAAGGTAAAACAGGTAAACGAATTAAGAAAAACAGATGCGCCGATGCGAAAACTAACAGGAGAAAGTTCAAGTTCTGTTGAGCTTGAAAAAGATAAAAGCCTTGCGCTTTCTTATATCGTTGCACCGCCACGCATGGCACACTACATGAAATACAGCACAGATATTTATAATATTTATCTTAAATATATCGCACCTGAAGATATTCATGTCTATTCAATCGATGAAGTGTTTATGGATATAACCTGTTATCTTAAAACTTATCAAAAAACACCTCGTGAGCTTGCCATGACAATAATTCAGGATGTCTTAAAGCAAACAGGAATTACTGCAACGGCGGGTATTGGCACAAATTTGTATCTGGCAAAGGTTGCGCTTGATATAGGCGCAAAAAAAATTAAACCTGACAAAAACGGGGTCAGAATTGCAGAGCTTACTGAACAGTCTTACAAGGAAACTCTTTGGTCACATACACCAATAACAGACTTTTGGAGAGTTGGGAAAGGCTATGC
>JAFWXG010000233.1 GCA_017523005.1 Clostridia bacterium | reverse complement strand
TGTTTCCGGTTATTGGGGGAATCCTGCAATCACATTGTGGAAGGCTGTAATGAAAGAAATCCATGATGGGTTGCCCAACAAAGATTTTGCTTCCCCTCAGGGAATGGTAACTGTTGAAGTTTGCTCAGACAGCGGTATGTTGGCAGGGCCTCTGTGCAGTGAAGATTATCGCGGTTCAAGAGTTTATTCTGAACGCATGACAAAAGTTGCTGCTCCAAAATCCACTTGCACAATACACAAAAAAGTTATGGCTGACAAAGAAAGCAATATGGTAGCGAGTGAATTCTGTCCTGCTGAATTGCTTGAAGAACGCGTAATGGCTGTATTCCCTGATGCAACTCAAACCTGCACAACTCACGGACAAGGTGCAAATTTTGAAAGCCCTGCTGAGTAATAATTATCAATTATAATAAAAAGAGGATATCACATGATATCCTCTTTTGTTATTCTATAAACATCGCGTCGCCGAATGAGAAAAATCTATACTTCTCTTTTACTGCTTCATTGTATGCCTTAAGAACTTCTTCTCTGTCATATATCGCACTTACAAGCATCAAAAGTGTTGATTCAGGCAAATGAAAATTTGTAATAAGTGCATCAACTGCTTTAAATTTATATCCTGGGTATATAAAAATATCTGTCCAACCGTTTGTAGGTTTGATTAGTCCATTTTCATCTGCAACTGTTTCAAGAGTTCTTGTTGATGTTGTGCCGACAGAAATTATTCTTCCACCGTTTTGCTTTGTTTTGTTTATAATATCTGCAGTTTCTTTGCTGATTTGATAGAACTCACTGTGCATCTTATGGGTTTTAATATCTTCAACCTTTACAGGACGAAAAGTTCCAAGCCCTACATGAAGTGTGAGATATACTATCTCTACACCTTTTTGCTTAATTTTTTTAAGCAAGTCATTTGTAAAGTGAAGTCCTGCTGTAGGTGCTGCTGCAGAGCCTCTGTTTTTCGCATAGACCGTCTGATATCTGTCCTTATCTTCTAATTTCTCTGTTATATAAGGTGGAAGTGGCATTTGACCTAATTCGTCTAAAATTTCTTCAAAAATTCCGTCATATTCAAATTTTATTATACGCAATCCACCATCTGCAACAGACTTAACTTCACACTTTAATCTTCCGTCGCCAAATGAAATTTTAACGCCAGGTTTTGTTTTTTTGCCAGGTCTTGTCATTACTTCCCAGCAATTATCTTCCATCTGTTTTAAAAGCACAACTTCGACATTGGCACCTGTTTCTTCCTTAACGCCGTAAAGCCTTGCAGGAATTACCTTTGTATCGTTAAGCACTAAGCAGTCGCCTGCTTTTAAAAACTCTAAAATATCCGAAAAATGTCTGTGAGTTATACTTCTTTGTTCTCTGTTTAAAACCATAAGCCTTGATGCACTTCTGTCCTTTAAAGGAGTTTGTGCAATCAAGCTTTCGGGCAGTTCATAATCATAGTCAGAAAGTTTATACCCTTTTTCCATTATAACCTCTTATTCTGTTGCTGTTAACTCAACGCCTGTATAATAATGTTTGATAATTTCATCATAAGTAAAGCCTGATTTTGCCATTCCGTATGCACCGTATTGACTCATTCCAAGTCCGTGTCCATATCCTGTGCCTTTGAGTGTAACACTCTTTATGTCAGTTTTCTTTAGTTCTGTTGTCTTATTATTTTTATCCAATATATAAGATAACTCTCCTAAAGTACCGTCTTTCCCCAAAACTAAAGCTTCTGACGAATTCGATACTCCCTTTCCGCTTAAAACAGATACTTTTACCTCTCCGCCTTTTTTTAGGAGGGAATATCCCTGACTTCTTAAATTAAGAAAAGTCCTCGCTTTGTCTTTTTTTACTGTATATTCTCCGTTTGTGCCTTTAAATGTAAGTGAAATTACTGCACCTTCTGGAGACATTTCATCAATTTCAAGGTCTTTCAATGTTCCTATGCTAATATCTTTGCTATCAAGTACATTTTGCAATTCACTTATTGTAAAGGTTTTTTCCCATGCTGAACAATCAGGTCTTACTATGTGCTGATATGTATCTTCAACACCTTTTAGATACGGCGTGTCACTACCCCACACATATATATTGCTAAAGG
>JAFWXG010000021.1 GCA_017523005.1 Clostridia bacterium | reverse complement strand
TCGTCTGCAATTCTTAGTATTTCAGACATCTTATGAGAAATGTATATAATCCCGCAACCATCTTCTTTTAACATATTTATAATTTTAAAAAGTTGTTCGGCTTCCTGTTCGTTAAGGGAGGAGGTAGGCTCGTCAAATACGATAATTTTTGAGTTATAAGACACCGCTTTTGCAATTTCAACCATCTGTCGCTTTGAAATAGGTAAAGTGTGCATTATGCGGTCAGGGTCAATGCTGACGCCTAACCGCTTAAATAGTTCTGAGCTATCCCGATACATCTTTTTTTCGTTTATTATTGTTTTTAAATGTTTAGGGTATCTTCCAAGCCACAGGTTATCCGACACACTCCTTTTAAGTGCCTGATTTAACTCCTGATGCACCATTGCTATTCCGTTTTCCAACGCTTCCTTAGAATTTTTAAAAGACACTTCTTTTCCGTCTAAAATTATAGTCCCGCTGTCTTTGCTATAAACTCCGAAAAGACATTTCATAAGTGTAGATTTTCCTGCTCCGTTTTCTCCCATCAACGCATGAACTGTTCCTTTTTTTACAGTAAGCTTTGCTTTGTCTAATGCCTTTACTCCTGGAAATGATTTTGATATGTCCTTCATTTCAAGCAATACATCATTCATTCGCCTTTGTCCCCTTAATTATTCTACTGTATATGATGCGTAAGGAATATATATCTTGTTGGGAAGAACCTGAGATAATTCAAATCCTTCTGTTCCGTCTGTTATTGACTTTCCTGCCATGCCGTTTTGTGCAAGATATGCTATACATTTTGCCATACCCTCTGAATCCTGTCTTATAGTTCCTGTCATTTTGTTCTCATTTATCAACTGTTTTGCCGCTTCTGTAGCATCTACTCCGAATACGGGAATTTGTTTTCCGTTTCCTAAATTGTAGCCTCTGTCGTTAAGAGCAGAAATTGCACCCTCTGCCATTCCGTCATTGTTACAGATTACAAGCTCAATCATATTGTTGTTTTTCTCATTATATTGGGAAAGGTTGGTTGTCATATAATTGTTTGCCGCAGTTGCACTCCAGTTTCCGTCCTGGTCTACCTGATATCTGTTGGGATTTGACTGGTCAAAATAATAAAGGGGCTGTTTTCCTGCATTTTTTAAGATAATATCTGCGTCTTCTACGCTGTATCTTGTTCTGTAGATTGCTTCCGCGTTTCCTAATTGCCCCATAAACATAGCATAAGATATTTTTCCATCTTTATTTAAGTCTAATGCTTCATAGTTTTTAAGAACATAATCTCCAATCATTTTTCCTTGTAAATGTCCTGCTTCGGCTGCATCTGTCCCTACAAAAGCACACTGGTCATAAGAACCAAGAACTTCGCCCTCTGAGTTCTCATCTTCTACAGCACGATTGAAGAATATAACAGGAATATTTGCATTACGGGCTTTTTCTACAATCGCAGATGATGCATCTTGTGACCCTGATGTTACAATATTTACTATAAGCAGGTCTGTGCCACGGCTTATAGCGGTGTCAATTTGTTCGTTCTGGGTGGTTTGGTTGCTGTTGCTGTCATAGTTCTGATGAGCAATCCCTGACTCGTCTAACGCTTTGTCAAGTGCCGACCTTACCCCTGCGATATATGTGTCGCTGAAGGTGTAATAAAATACAGACGCGTGGTATTTGCCTGAATCAGTTTCTCCGCACGCTGAAAAGCTTAATGTAAAAAGTGCAATAAGAATGATACATACTAAAAATTTCTTCATGAATTTTGTCCTTTCATATTTCGTTTGCATTATTTTACCCTTTAGTAGAAAAATCATGTATCAAATTTAAATATTGACAACAAATCAAAAGAAGAATATACTTATATTGATTTAATTTTAGCGGAGGATTTTATATTGGAGAGAAAAAGCGGAGTTTTAATGCATATCTCGTCTTTGCCGGGAAAGTATTCCTGCGGAAGTTTTGGAGAAAATGCAAAAAAATTTATAGATTTTCTTGTGAGTTGCGGTTTTTCTTATTGGCAGGTACTTCCTTTTTGCCCTGTTGATAAATACAACTCGCCGTACAAATCACATTCAACTTTTGCGGGAAATCCATATTTTATAGACCTTGATGTGTTACATAATAAAGGTCTTGTTTCAAGCAAAGAATTAAAAGTAGCAGAACAGGAATCTCCTTATTTATGTGAGTTTGAAAGACTTTCTAAAGAAAGATTTTCTCTTTTGCTCAAAGCATCAAAGCGTGCAAAAAATAAAAAAGAAATAGAAAATTTCATACATAAGAATAATTATCTTAAAGGTTTTTGTAAATTCATGGCATTAAAAGATGCAAATAAAAACTTAAAATGGCAGGAATTTACCAAAAGTAAAATTGACAAAGATGTACTGTTTATGTGGAAATTCATTCAGTTTGAATTTTTTAAGCAGTGGAATGAAATAAAAACTTATGCCAACAAAAAGGGAATAAAAATTATTGGGGACATTCCTTTTTATGTGTCGGAGGACAGTGCAGATGTTTGGGCAAATCCTGAAATTTTTCAGCTTGATGAAAAAAATGCCCCGAAATGTGTAGCAGGCGTGCCACCTGATTATTTTTCTGAAGACGGTCAGCTTTGGGGAAATCCTCTTTATGATTTCGATAAAATGAAGAAGGATGGATACAGTTGGTGGATTGACAGAGTAAAATTCATGCTCGAAATTTTTGACGGAATAAGAATTGACCATTTCAGAGCCTTTGAGGCGTACTGGGCGGTTGATGCTGACGAAGAAACTGCAAAAAACGGAAAATGGATAAAAGGTCCCGGGTTTGAAATTTTAAAGAAAATTAAAGAGGTTGCAGGGGATAAGCTTATTATAGCCGAAGACTTAGGACTTATCACAAGGGAAGTTGAAGAACTGGTTGAGCAAAGCGGATTTCCGGGTATGAGAGTTTTCCAGTTTGGGTTTTTCGGCGGAGAGTCAACACATCAGCCACATAACTATATAAATAATTGTGTAGCTTATTCCGGCACTCATGACAACAATACTTTTCTCGGGTATTTGTGGGAAATGGATGACGATGCAAGAAGAGATATGCTCTCTTATTGCGGATATTTTGAAAATGACTGGACAAAGGGAATTTCATCTATGCTAAGAACTCTATGGCAGAGTTCGGCGGGTATTGTTATGGTTACTGTGCAGGATTTGTTAGGCTTTGGTTCTGATACCCGTCTTAATTTTCCGGGGCGTGCAGAAAATAACTGGCGCTACCGAGTGACAGAAGAACAGCTTGCAACTTGTGACAAAGAATTTTTCAAACAGCTAAACAAAACATATTACAGATAAAAAACCGATGCTTTAAGCATCGGTTTTTTTGCTTTCTTTTTCATACCTTTTGAAAAATAGACCAATCGATATTTCGGATACTCCGAGCAAAGTCGGCGCAACCAATGATAATAGCAAGGATATGTTTTTATCAATATAAGGTATGTAGTCTGATAACATTTCAATGATAACAACAATAAGCAGTATAATACAAATAAATATTTTAAGTAAGTCCATAGTGACAGCCTTAGCTTTCATCAAATTATGCGCGGAAGATTCATTACATTCCTTATTTTTGCAAGCCATAATGCTGACAACACAAGATGCAAGCAGGGCGAAACACGCCAAAATTGAATACATGGTATTGTTAAAAAAAGATATCCCTACATATAAAAGCCAAGCTGTACCGTTTATAATATGCTTATGTGTAAAAAATACTTTCATAATAAAACTCCCTTATCTCTTATCATATTTCCCGTTTATCATATTTCTTTGTACTTGTTTGTCAGATAAGTTATTTCTAACCTTGTCTGAAACCATTTTTGAAGTGTCTACTCTGCTGATAGGGTAGTTATCTACCTTGCTGTTAAAGCTCGAAGAACAAGCCCACCAAATAATTCCTAAAATTGCTAAACCGATAATTGTTCCCATATTTAAAATCTCCTTTTTAAACTATTTATTTTGGTTCCGTAAGTACACTCCAAATCAGTGCTAAAATTCCTATTATTACACCGACAGGAGGAAACACGCCTACTATCCATATAACGAGCAACCAACCGAAAACTGCCATAGCTTTTCCTCCATCTATGCAATAAATTCAACATCTTTTTTCTTGTTGATTATATATTCAATATCGCTGTCTTCCAAAATTCTCGGATTGTATTTACTTGTTACAATGTCATTCATTTTGTCAATATTGTTTTTGTCCTTAAGGGCTTCTATGTTGTTTGCAAACATAGAAGCGATAAGTCTGTTGGATTTATATTTATATCGTTCTTTTTCGAGGTCCTGAAGATAATAACCAAGCCTTTGCATCTGGATTGCGTTTAACTTATGGTTGTTATCCCTTATATAGTGGCGAACATCTAAAATTTTCATGTCAGTAATCTGCTCCTTATTTGACATATTTGATATAAATCTGTCAATATCTGACATCACTTCCACTGCAACAGTAAAAAAATCACGAATATTAAAGCTTTCATCTTCCATAAATGTTGTTTTTGAATGATTGCCGAATTTTTTGATATCTGTTATAATGCAGTCGTCCTTTCGGTCAACATCATACAATTCCCAGTTGTGGTTTCTAATTGCGGCAGGTAAGCAGTTTAAAAAATTTCCTGCCGAATTTTCTGTTTCAAATTTGCAGGCATTTACCCTTGAGGTTACCATAATAGGTTTATCTCTGAAATCTTTTCCTACATAAAATTCATTGTTTTTTAACACATACATTTTCGTTTCCTCCTTTGTTTGTAATTTAATATTATCAAAACAGCTGTCCCATAAACAGTACAATGAATTTTGGGCAAAAAAAAGATGTACTCAACAGAGTACATCTTTAAAATTATTCTTTTTCTTCTTTTTGTTTTTCAATTTCTATTGCTTCGTTGCAGGTTTCTATGAGGCGTTTGTAAAAAATACTCGGATTGTTCCGCATCGCCTTTGAAAGTGCAACTGCAGTGTCGTGGTCGGGCATTGTTATATCTAAATGAAGCAGGGGTGTATCATTGTCATAAAGTCTTAAAGAACCCATGTGCACTTCATTATTTATGTGAACATATTCAGCATGCACAGAGTCTTTGGTTTTTTGAGCTTTAAGACTCGCAATTAAATTCTTATCAACCGTTACCCTTACAGACTGGGGCAGGTCGGTAAAGAAAAAGCCAATGGTTTCTGTTCCTTTATATGTTATGGTAAGGAGCTGTTTTCCGTCTTTTTCTTCTGCGATAAGATAGCCGTCTGTTATAAGGTCTCCCAAGACACATTGAAATTTAAAATATTCAGTTTTTATATTAAGCATAACAAAGTCAGAAAGCCAAATTCGGTCGATTGAATCTTTTTTGCAAACGCTTCGAGCCTGCTCTGCTATGTATAAAATCAACAATTTGATTTCTGAATTTTTTATCACAGGATATCGATACGGTTTACCTTGCATTTTGCGTTCCTCTTGACTTTCAAACTGTTTTCTTATATAATCTTAAAGTGAATTATTCAAGGATAAATGCTTTCATTTCATCCATGAATGCGCCTGGTTCATCAGAGAATACTTCCACCTTAATAGGTTTTGATAAATCTAATGAAAAAATACCCATAATTGATTTTGCATCAACTACATAACGGCCTGATGTAAGGTCTACATCAAAGTCATACTTGTTAACGGTATTTACGAAGTTTTTAACATCGTTGATTGAGTTTAACATAATGTTGAATGTTTTCATAGCTATATATTCCTCCTTTAAATTTCTATACCTTAATTATACAATATATTTCTGATTAGTCAAGAGAATTTAAAAATATTTAACTAAATTTTAACATAAGGAGAACTGTTCATGCAAAAAGTTGCTTTTTATACATTAGGCTGTAAAGTCAATCAGTATGAAACTGAGGCTTTAAAGGAATTGTTTGCAAAAAATGAATATGAAATATCAGGTTTTGATGAAGTTTGCGATGTTTATGTTGTAAATTCCTGCACCGTAACCGCAACAGGGGATAAAAAGTCAAGACAGGCAGTATCTCGTGCAAGACGCCTAAACAAAGATGCCATAATTGCGCTTATCGGGTGCTATGCACAGCACTTGACAGAAAAGGAAATTGATTTATCTGAGGCAGATATTATTTTAGGAACGGCAAATAAACTTGAACTCTTAAACCATATAGAAAACAACTTAAAAATCCGTAAAGCTCATGATATAAAAGAGTTTGACAGCTTTTGCGAAACACCCGTAACAGGCGCTTTGAGTGACCGCGCACGCGCGTATTTAAAAATCCAAGACGGATGCAACAGATTTTGTTCTTACTGCATTATTCCTTATGTCAGGGGGAAAGTTAAAAGCAGAGAGCTAAGTGCCATACGCAAAGAGGCTGAAAAATTGGCTGAAAACGGAAAGCGTGAAGTGATTCTTACAGGAATTCAGGTAGGTGCATACGGGGATGATTTGGGAAAAACTGTATCACTTATTGATGCTATCGAGACAGTAGCATCTGTGAAAGGAATTGAAAGGATAAGACTTTCATCTGTAGAGCCTGTAGCTATCACTCGCGATTTCCTTGAAAGATGTAAAAAACTACCCGAATTCTGTTGTCATTTTCATTTATCACTGCAAAGCGGGTCGGATAAAATTTTAAAGGCGATGAACAGGAGATATACAAAGAAAGAATATTTAGAAAGAGTTAATTTAATTCGTGAATATTTCCCTGACTCTGCTATCACAACCGATATAATCGCAGGATTCCCCGGTGAAACCAATGAAGATTTTTCAGAAACACTTGAGTTTGCGAGAGAATGTAGATTTGCACAAATCCATGCGTTCCCGTATTCGCCGAGAGAGGGGACAAAAGCGTCAAAAATGAGTGGACTGCCATTAAGAAAGATAAGAAATGAACGCGCAAAGCAGTTGATTTTATTAAGCGAGCAGTTAAGAAATCAGTTTTTAGAAACCCAAATGGCAAAAACAAGACCTGTTTACATAGAGAAGCAAGATAGTAATATGTCGTATGGCTACACAGACAACTACATATATGTTGGAGTAGAAAAATCCGACAAAAAAACAGGCGAAATTTGTGATGTGTGTTTAACACATGATATCATAAAAAACAATCTCGACGATTCACAATAATATGCAAAAAATTTATATAATTTAGTCATTTTTAACAAAAATATGTTATTTTTTTGGAAAAAACTAATATAAACACATGGATTTTAAAAAAAAACTAATTAAAATCCATGTTTTTTTTGTGGAATTTGTAGTATGATACTATTAACTAATTATGACAATGAAAGGATGTGTCTAAAAAGTGGGCAAGCAGAAAAAAATTGCTGTAACCTACCCTGAAGGTGTTTATGTTGCTCCGCAGAAATCTCTGTTTAAGTACATAATCACTAATAAGTGGCTCTATCTCATGCTTTTACCTGCTGTTTTGTACCTGTTAATCTTTAACTATTTGCCTATGTTTGGTATAGTTATCGCTTTCCAGGACTTTAACATGGTAAAGGGTATCTTTAAAAGTGAGTTGATAGGGTTTGAAAACTTTATGCTACTCTTTAAAGAAGTAAGATTTTATGAGGTTTTCAGAAACTCTATTGTACTTTCATTCTATAACTTGGTGTTCGGTTTCCCGATGCCTGTTATTTTGGCAGTATTGCTTAACGAAATTAAACAAGACTTCTTCAAGCGTTTTGTACAAACTGTATCTTACTTACCTCACTTTATTTCGTGGGTTGTTATTGCAGGTATGTTGATGAACTATCTGGCTACAAGTAACGGTTTGGTTAACTTCGTTATTGAAAAACTGGGTGGAGAGAAAATTCCGTTCCTTATGTCTCCTAAATATTTCCGCGGTATAATGGTTGTGGCAAATATCTGGAAGACAACAGGTTGGTCATCTATCGTTTATCTTGCTGCTATGAGTAACTTAGACCAGCAGGTTTACGAAGCAGCTCTTATCGACGGTGCAAACCGTTTCCAGAGAATGCGTTACATCACAATCCCAGGAATTATGTCAACTATCATTACTGTTCTTATCCTTAACATGGGTTCAATCCTTAATAACGGTTTTGAACAGGTGTTTATGTTACAAAATACTATGAACCTTGAAGTTTCTGAAGTTTTTGAAACATATACATATAAACAGGGCTTGATGCTTGGTAACTTTGGTTATTCTACTGCAGTTGGTTTGTTTAAGTCAGTTGTAAGCTTTGTACTGGTTATGGGAACTAACTATGTAGCCCGCAAATTCGGACAGAAAGGATTGTGGTAATTTATGAAAAACAAAATGTACTTTTTTGATTATGTAAACATAGTCCTTATGCTGTTGGTTATAGTTGTTACACTTTATCCTTTCTTAAATGTTGCGGCTGTTTCCTTTACTACATATGAAGAATACTTGATGAAACCAATGATGGTTTGGCCTGATGAGTGGACAACTACAGCTTATAGAACACTCATAGGTAAACCTTCTCTCTGGACCAGCTACGCTAATACAATTTTCATTACAGCTGTTACAACAATTTTGTCTATACTTTTGTATCTGGTTACCGCTTATCCGCTTTCAAGAAAAAATTTGCGCGGTAAGTCAGGAATTATGACATACATGGTATTTACCATGATGTTCTCAGGCGGTTTGATACCTACATTCTATGTAGTTAAAATGTTAGGCCTTTACAACAGCTTATGGGCTATCGTTCTTACAGCTTTGTTCTCTACATATAATGTAACTTTGGTTAAGAACTTTATGGAATCTATACCTGACAGCTTGATTGAAGCGGCTCGTATCGACGGTGCATCAGAATTTTATATTCTCTTCAAAATTATTGCACCGCTTTCAAAAGCTATTGTTGCAACAGTTGCAATGTTCGTTGCAGTAGGTCAGTGGAACTCATATGCGACATCTATTTACTATTTGAAAGATACAAGCAAGTGGACACTTGCATTGTTCTTAAGAGAAATTATTTTAGGCTCATCAATTACTGATGTTATTTCAGGTTCAGGCAAAGACATGATGCAGGAAACTGTTAACCCCATCACAATTCAGTATGCTGCACTTATCATTACTGTATTGCCAATCTTAGCTGTATATCCTTTCGTACAGAAATATTTTGTAAAGGGTATGATGGTAGGTTCTGTTAAAGAATAAAAGGTCAGAAAAAATAGGATGAATAAATTAGGGTTAAACGCATTTAGCGTTACCAAATAAATGTAAACAAATAAAAGGAGAGAGAAAAAATGAAAAAGTTAGGCAAGATCTTAGCTTTGGTACTTGCAGCATCTTTAGTATTGTCTTTAGTTGCTTGCGGTGGTTCCGATTCCGGAGATAAAACATTAAAGATTTTCGGTAATATCGGTAATCCTGACGGTTTGTCAGTTATCGATGAAGACATGATTAACAAATTCAAAGAAAAAACCGGTGTTACTGTTGAAATCGAAACTGTAGCTTCTTCCGGTTACTTGGAAAAACTTCAGTTGATGTTAGCTTCAGGCGAATATCCTGACGCTGCGTTGTTCCCATCAACAACAACTCAGGCTTATGTTGATTCTGTTGACAGCGGTATCGTTGTTGAACTTAACCAGTACTTAACAGAAGAAAACGCTCCAAACCTTATGGCTT
>JAFWXG010000232.1 GCA_017523005.1 Clostridia bacterium | reverse complement strand
CGAGTCCGCGGCCATTGTATCCGAGTTCCAGAAGCTGCGCATTTCCCTTCTTCTTAAGATACCAGTTCCCGTCCGAAGTATGACAGCTATTTAAAAGGAACTTCGGGCAGAATTGTTACCGCAAGAAATGCAGTAGGCGGAGATATGCCTTACGACTACGAAAAATTTTATAATTCTGAAGACGGAATGAATGTAGTGCTTACAATCGACGAGGTTATTCAGCACTATGTTGAGAGTCATCTTGAAACGGCTGTAATTGATAACAGACTTGCAAACGGTGCTGCAGCTATTGTAATGGATGTAAAAACAGGGGAAATTCTGGCAATGACAACAAAGCCTGATTTCAACCTAAACCAACCCTTTACTTTAAATAATGCAGACATAAAAAACGCACTTAACAGTATTGCAGATGAAAAAGAAAAAAATGAACAGACTTCAGCCGCACTTCAAAAAATGTGGCGTAACAAGGCGGTAAGCGATATGTATGAGCCTGGGTCTGTATTTAAAATCTTTACTGCGTCTGCGGCGTTGGAAGAAAATTTGGTAAGACCTAACGACTCATTTGTATGTACAGGGGTTAAAAAGGTTGCGACACATAATATCCATTGTTGGAAAACTGCAGGACATGGGGTACAGAATTTTGCAGATGCAATTAAAAACTCATGCAACCCTGCGTTTATGGCAATAGGTGAGCGTCTTGGTGCAGACAATTTTGTAAAATATGTGAACGGCTTTAACTTAATCGCCCCTACAGGCGTTGATTTGCCCGCAGAAGCAAGCGGTCTGTTTTTCGCAAGACAGAATATGGGAATTGTAGAAGTTGCGACCACCTCTTTCGGTCAGGGTTTTGAAGTAACCCCTATCCAGATGGTATCGGCTATAAGCGCTGTAGCAAACGGCGGAAGATACATGAAGCCACACATTGTAAAGCAGTTAACTGACAGCGACGGCAAGGTGGTTAAACAGTTTGAACCGCAGTTTGTAAGACAGATTGTATCGGAAGAAACTGCAAAAAAAATGTGCGGATATTTAGAACAGGTTGTATCAGAGGGTTCAGGTAAGAATGCTTATGTTCAAGGCTACAGAGTAGCAGGCAAAACAGGAACTTCTGAAAAACGCCCGAGAAACACGGGTAAATATATAGCATCATTCGGCGGATTTGCACCTGCTGATGACCCGCAGATTGCAGTTTTGGTAATGCTTGACGAGCCTACAGGCGGTGCATATTACGGCGGTACTATCGCAGCCCCTGTCGTAGGCAAAATCATGAATGATGTTTTAAGATACTTAAATGTAGAACCCCGCCTTACACCTGCTGAAATGGGCAAAGAAGAAATTTCTATCCCCGAGGTTGTAGGAAAATCCTTGCAGGAAGCTAAAAATGCAATAGTTTCTGCAGGCTTTAACTACACAGTAAAAGGCAACGGCGCTACAGTAGTATCTCAAATTCCGCAGAGCAGTGTTAAATTGCAAAAAGGAGCAACTGTTGCTCTTTATACAACCGAAGGCGGAGAAACAACAACTGTTGTTCCGAATGTTATAAATATGTCGCCCGCACAAGCTAATACTACTATTGTAAACAGCGGTCTTAATATGAAATTAAGCGGTAATATAACGGGCGAGGGTGACTCGGTAGTTGTAAAACAAGAACCTTTACCAGGAGAAACCATAAATCACGGCTCGGTGGTTTATGTCGAAATAAGACACTTAGATGTAGAGTAAAAGCGAGGGAATAAGATGAAAATAAGCCAACTGCTTAACGGAATACAATTTGAAGGTAACGGAGATTTAGATGTTTCTTCTGTTGTTTGCGATTCCAGAAAAATTGAGCCTGGTTGTCTGTTTGTGTGTATCAAGGGGTACGCATCAGACGGGCATAGCTATGCTAAATCAGCTGTTGAGCAGGGCGCGTCTGTAATCTTAGCTCAGGATAAAATAGATGTTGACTGCCCCGTTATCTACACGGAAAATTCAAGAAAAGCGCTGGCAGTAGCTTGTGCAAATTTCCATGATAACCCGTCAGAAAAGTTTAAACTTATAGGAATTACAGGCACAAACGGAAAAACTACCACAACATTTTTAATCAAACATATTTTAGAGTGTGATGGTAAAAAAGTAGGACTTATCGGCACTAATCAGAATATGATTGGGGACAAAATTATAGAAACAAGCAGAACAACTCCCGACGCCTTTGAACTTCAGGCTTTGTTTGCGAAAATGGCTGAGGAAAAGGTTGACGCAGTTGTTATGGAAGTATCTTCTCACGCACTTTTTTTAGATAGGGTGTATGCGTCTGATTTTGATTTGGGACTTTTCACAAATTTAACACAAGACCACCTTGATTTCCACGGAACAATGGAGAATTACCGAGATGCGAAAGGTATCTTGTTCAATCAGTGCAAAAAGGGAATATTAAATGCTGATGACAAAGCTTCACAAAGCTTTTTAAAAACAGGAACTTGTTCGTTCCTTGAATATTCGATTGATGCGCCGTCAGACCTTAAGGCTGAAAATGTCAAGCTTAACAAAAACAGTGTTGAGTTTAGCGTAAATGGTGTGGATTTTTATCTTGCAATTCCAGGCAAGTTTTCAGTATATAACGGCTTATGCGCAATTTCAGCGGTTTACGGCTTAGGATACGATTTGGAATTTATTGCAAAAGCACTCAAAACTGCCCATGGTGTAAAGGGCAGAGCAGAAGTTATTGATTTAGGCTTTGATTTTACAGTTTTAATCGACTATGCGCACACCCCAGACGGAATAGAGAACATTTTAAAAACTGCGCGCGGATTTGCAAAGGGCAGAGTAATAATTCTGTTTGGTTGCGGTGGCGACCGCGACCCCGTAAAGCGCCCAATCATGGGCAAAACCGCATCAGAGCTTGCAGATTTTTGCATAGTAACCTCCGATAACCCAAGAACAGAAAACCCGTCTTTAATAATAGAAGACATTTTGAAGGGTATGAGTGGGGAATATGTTGTAATTGAAAACAGAAGAGATGCTATAAAATATGCCCTGCAAAATGCTAAAAAAGACGATGTTGTAATTCTGGCAGGCAAGGGACACGAAAATTATCAGATTATAGGAACAGAAAAATTCCACTTTGACGAGCAGGAAATTCTGTTTCAGTTAAAAGAAGAAATGAAAGGAGTGTGACAAATGGAAAAACTCACTTTAGCTAATATTGTTAAAGCAACAGGCAGAGTTTTGAAAAACGGCTCGCCTGACAAAGTTGTGACAGATGTAAACACAGACTCAAGAGTTATTGGCGAAGGAATGTTGTTTGTTGCACTTAAAGGCGTAAATTTTGACGGTCATGACTTTGTATCCGTTGCAGAAGACCATGGCTGTTCCGCAGTTTTGGTATCGGAAGATGTTGAATGTAAGGGCGCAAAAATTTTAGTTCCTGACACATTAAAAGCGTTAGGGGATATTGCAACCTACTACAGAGGTTTGTTTTCACTTCCCTTTATAGGTATTACGGGAAGTGTTGGAAAAACCACTACCAAAGACATGATTTCCTGCGTCTTAGAAGAAAAATTCAATGTACTTAAAACAAAGGGAAATTTCAATAACCAAATCGGTCTTCCGCTTACTTTGTTCCGCTTAAGCAAAGACAACAACATTGGCGTTACAGAAATGGGAATGTCGGGATTTGGAGAAATCGATAGCTTATCATCTATGGTAAAGCCCGAGACAGCGGTGTTTACTAATATCGGTATATCCCACATTGAAAAATTGGGTTCAAGAGAAAATATAAGAAAAGCAAAATTCGAGATGTTAAATCATGCAGTAAAAGGTGGTAATGTTGTTTTTTGCGGTGATGACGAAATGCTTTGGGAAGCAAAAGACGCATTTTACGGCTACCGTGCATTTTCTTATGGTATTTGCAATAAAGAATGTACTGTAACTGCATCAGATATTGAGTATGGTACGGATTTTACTAAATTTAAGCTTTGTCATGGCATAGAAGAATTTGAAGTAAATATCCCTGTTTTGGGAGAGCACAATGTTAAAAATGCTTTGGCAGCATACCTTGTAGGCTTGTGCTACGGTGTAACAAAAGAGCAGTATATTGATGCTATTTCTTCTTTTGTGCCAGGTAATATGCGTCAGAATATTTTAGATGTTAACGGAATAACTGTTATAAACGACTGCTACAACGCAAGTCCGTCATCTGTTCAGGCAGGACTTAAGATTTTAAGTCAGATTGATAAAAGTCGCAGAAAAGTTGCGGTTTTGGGAGATATGCTTGAAATGGGCGACTGGGCATCAGAGGCACACACCTTGGTTGGCAAATATGTTGTTGAAAATGATGTTTCTCTGCTTATTACAGTCGGAAAGGACAGCAAAAATATTGCATCAGGCGCTGTCAATGCAGGCATGGATAGTGAGAATATAAAATCTTTTGAAACAAATGATGAGGTAATATCTTATCTTGACAAGGTTGTTCAAAAGGGCGATATTGTTTTGGTAAAAGCATCACGAGGGATGAAGTTAGAAACGGTTGTTGAACATCTTATCCGTTTTTAAAAATCTTTCATAATAAGAGGAGAGAAAAATGAACAAGCTATATTTACCCGCGTTACTGGCATTTTTAATTTCGGTAATCTTAACACCTGTCTTAATCCCGTTGCTAAAGCGCTTAAAATTCGGGCAGACAATCCGTGAAATTGGTCCCAGCTGGCACCAGAAGAAAAACGGAACACCTACAATGGGCGGAATAGGATTTATTGTTGCAAGTCTTATTTCGGGACTTGTTTTCGGCGGTGGAGATATAAAAGTATATATAGCATCATTAACCTTGCTGTTATTTGGTCTTGTAGGCTTTGCAGATGATTTTATAAAGGTCGTACTGAAAAGAAATTTAGGACTTAACGAAAAACAGAAATTACTTGGTCAGACACTCATAAGTATTCTGTTCTTGTTCCTTGCAAAATATTTTGGCATAATTGATACAAGTGTTCTAATACCATTCACAACACTTGAAATAGAACTTTCATGGTTTTATTATGTGTTCGCAGTATTTTTGATGGTGGGCTTTGTAAACGCAGTAAACTTAACAGACGGAGTTGACGGTCTTGCAGCAAGCGTAACAATGGTGGTTTCAGTATTTTTCGCTATGTTCTGCTTTAAGATAGGAGAAACAGAAATTTCTGTGTTGCCGTCAGCAGTTGCAGGTGCACTGCTTGGATTTTTATTCTTCAATTACAATCCTGCAAAAGTTTTTATGGGAGATACTGGCTCACTGTTTTTAGGCGGATTGGTGTCTGTAATGGCGATAATCTCAGGATATGAGCTTTTGCTGTTGCTTGCAGGGCTTATCTATTTGATTGAAGCTTTTTCTGTAGTGATTCAGGTTGCATACTTTAAAAAGACAGGAAAACGAATTTTCTTAATGACTCCCATTCATCATCATTTTGAGAAGAAAGGCTGGAATGAAAAGAAAATTGTATGGGTATTCTCATTCGTGACACTTATTTGCTGTGCAATAGGCTTTTTTGCATAACAAACTAACATAAATAACAGAAAGGAGGGGCTTTCCTGATGCCTAAACAAAAACAACAATTCAAAATATTTATGGGAAAAGGAAAGGGCAAAAGTAATTGGCAGCCTATGGATTCCATACTTTTTAATATTATACTTGTTTTGCTGTGCTATGGCTTGATTATGTGCTTTTCAGCATCTGCACCCTCTGCTCAACAGAATTTCGGAAACAGTTATTACTTTTTCCAAAAACAGCTTTTAATGGCAGTCGTAGGTCTTGTTATAATGATTATTGTTTCTAAGATTGATTACCATAAAATTGCGGGCTGGTTGCCTATTCTGATAGCAATTACTATAGTTCTTTTGATAGCTGTTTTGTTCTTTCCTGCGCAAAAAGGCGGACATCGCTGGATTTTTGTAGGTCCTATTTCCGTTCAGCCGTCAGAGCTTGCAAAGTTTGTTGCAATTTTGTGGTTTGCACGCCTGCTCTCACAACAAAAGTGGCATAAGGCTACCACTTCGACATTTTTTAAACTTTATGTAAGTGAGTATTTAAAATACCTGCTTATAATAGTTATTTTTGCGGCACTTTTAATGTTAGAACCGCATTTTAGCTGTACTCTTTTAATAACAGGAACTTGCATGATTATGCTTCTTGTGGGCGGTTCTAATATAGGACACACCATAATTACAGGTCTTGCTGGCGTTCCTGTGCTTTTAGTCCTTGCTTTAAAGGGATATCGCGGAGACAGAATTCAGTCATGGCTTGACCCGTTTGCAAATCAGCAGGGAGACGGTTGGCAGATTATTCAGTCCCTTTATGCGATAGGCTCAGGCGGTTTGTTCGGCTTGGGACTTGGTCAGAGCAGACAAAAGTTTTTGTGGCTTCCTGAACCTTATAATGACTTTATCTTTGCTGTACTATGTGAAGAATTGGGATTTATAGGTGCGTTGTCTGTTATTGTACTTTTTGCAGTTTTAATCTGGAGAGGATTTATGGTTTCCCGTCAGGCTCCCGACAAGCTCGGAAGTTATTTAGCATTCGGTATAACCACTCTTATCTCTCTG
>JAFWXG010000231.1 GCA_017523005.1 Clostridia bacterium | reverse complement strand
ATGGTTTTCCAGAACTACGCTTTGTATCCACATATGACAGTATATGATAACATGGCATTCGGTTTGAAATTAAGAAAATATCCAAAAGACGAAATCAAAGAAAAAGTTGTAGAAGCTGCTAAAATTCTTGATATCGAACACCTTTTAGACAGAAAACCTGCTGCTTTGTCAGGCGGTCAGAGACAGCGTGTTGCGTTAGGCCGTGCTATCGTTCGTGAACCTAAAGTATTCTTAATGGACGAACCACTTTCCAACCTTGACGCTAAACTTCGTGTTCAGATGAGAATTGAAATCGCTAAATTACATCAGAAATTAAACACAACATTTATATATGTAACTCATGACCAGACAGAAGCTATGACAATGGGTACAAGAATTGTTGTTATGAAAGACGGTATCGTTCAGCAGGTTGATACTCCTCAGGCTCTTTATGATACTCCATGCAACACATTCGTTGCAGGATTTATGGGAAGCCCGCAGATGAACTTCATTGATGTTGCTGTTGAAAGAGGCGATGACGGCATCTTCTTAAAATTCGGCAGCCAGAAAATCCGTTTACCTGAAGGAAAAGCAAAAGCTCTTGCAGACAGCGGTTTTACAGGTACAGAAGCTGTTATGGGTATCCGTCCCGAACATATTCATGACGAAGAAATGTTCTTAAACAACGCTCCTGAAAGCACTGTTTCTGCAGATGTTGAAGTTACAGAATTGATGGGTGCTGAAACATATCTGTACTTAAAAATCGAAGGTAAAAACTTTACCGCAAGAGTTAACCCAAGAACAACCGCTGCTCCTGGAGATTCAATCAAGGTTGCTTTTGATGTTAACAAAATTCATCTTTTCGACAAAGATACTGAAAAAACAATCATTAACTAATAAAAACAAACCAAATCGGGACTTAAATAAGTCCCGATTTTTACTTTGGAAAGGCGGTGCAAAATGGAAAAAGACGAGAAAATACTTCTTTCATCACTTGCTGACAAAAAGAAACGCTCATTTGAAAAGAATATTCCGCTTTATTCCGCCTTTTTGGATTTGCATCTTCAGTCACTTTCCATTTCTCAAATTCCAGACCTTTATCTTTTCGGCGGATACCCCGACGCAGAGCGAAAAATTGCGGTGTTTCTTCCCGATTATATGGAAGAGCCTGACGAAAATGCTTTAAAAGTGGTTAGAGTTTCGGTTTGCGGAAAAGAAATTCTTTCACACCGCGACTATTTAGGTGCCGCTTTGGGTGTCGGCATCAAACGCGACCAGTTAGGCGATATTATAGTAGAAAAAGGCCATGCCGACATTATTATAAAGGGCGATATGGCAGATTTTTTGTGCGATAATTTGGTAAAAGCAGGGCGAGCAAATGTTTCATGCGAAGTCCTTTCTTTGTCAGCCCTTGAAATTAAAGAAAATGAGCCGTCAAAAATTAAAGCTGTTTCGGTGTCTTCCTTAAGGCTTGACAAGATAGTCGCTGACGGTTTTAACCTTTCAAGAACAGACGCATCTGCCTTTATTTTAAGCGGAAAGGTGTTTGTAAACCAAAGAGAAGTATTAAAGCCCGACTTTAAACTTAATGAAAAAGACAAAATCACTCTTCGCGGAAAGGGTAAAATCGAAATTATCGGCTTAAACGGCTATAGTAAAAAAGGGAAAATCAGAGTCGAATTGGGAATTTTTTAATATTTTTTGACTTTGATACTCATTATATGGTATAATAGTGAAAACAGATATTTTTGCTAAAAGGAGAAGAAAATGAAAAATTGTTTAGTTGCACAATCAGGCGGTCCGACTGCCGCTATCAATGCCACTCTTGCGGGCGTTATAAAAGGCGGATTTTTATCCCCCGACATAGGTACTGTTTATGGTGCGGTTTGCGGTATTGAAGGCGTGTTGAACGATAATCTTATAAACTTAAACACCAAATTCTGCGACGAAGAAAATCTTAAGCTCCTGATACAGACCCCTGCATCATATTTAGGTTCCTGCAGAAAAAAACTCCCTGCTCCCGATGTTGATGAAACACCGTATAAAACCATTTTCTCGGTGTTCCAAAAGCATGATATTGGCTATTTCTTCTATATTGGCGGTAACGATTCCATGGATACTGTTGACCGTCTTAATGATTATGCTGTAGCAAACAATATTGATATAAAAATTATGGGTGTTCCAAAGACTATCGACAACGATTTACCCGAAACAGACCACACACCGGGCTTTGGTTCTGCTGCAAAATATATTGCTGCATCTGTCCGTGAAATGGCACAAGATGCTAATGTTTATGACTTAAAATCTGTTTTAATAATTGAACTTATGGGCAGAAACGCAGGTTGGCTTACCGCCGCATCTGTCCTTGCAAGAACTTCTGATAACCCTGCTCCGCATTTTATTTATCTGCCTGAAAACCCCTTTGATTTAGAGGAATTTTTAAGCGATGTATTAAAGAAATGCGACGAAATCGGGAATGTTGTTGTTTGCGTATCAGAGGGAATTAAGTTTGCCGACGGAACTTATGTTTGCGAAAGCACTTCAAGCGGTCTTACAGATGTGTTTAATCATAAAAATTTAAGCGGAACTGCAAAATTTTTAGAAAATGCCGTTCGCGAAAGACTTGGAATAAAGGCAAGAGCAGTTGAAATGAATGTTTCACAGCGCTGTGCATCACACCTTGCATCTAAAACCGATTTAGACGAAAGCGTTGCGGTTGGTCAGCTTGCGGTGTCTTACGCTTTAGCTGGCGCAAGCGGGGAAATGATGACATTTAAACGCCTTTCACATTCGCCTTATGAAGTTACAGTTGAGTCTAAAGACATTAAGAAAATTGCGAACCTCGAAAAGACAATCCCAAGCGACTGGATTACAAGAAACGATGTGCTTTCTCCATTCATTACATACATTAAACCCTTAATTCAAGGCGAGCCAAATGTTATCTATAAAGACGGTCTGCCCGTTCATATTACAAGATAGGTGTTTTTATGAATTACGGAAAAGCAAAGAAAATCCTGATATTTTTGTTCTTGTTTGTTAATTTGGTTTTAATCTCTCTGCTTGTGGGAATTTCAGGAGATAATAACGAATTAAGCTTAGACTCATTAAACAAGGTAATTGCTCTGGCAAAACAGAAAAACATCTCTGTTGAACAAAGCTCCTTACCTAAAAGAGTTGAAATGTTAGACTTTTTAGAGCTTGAGCGTTTGTCTGATTTTAAAGCCCAAATTCCTGAAGCTATACCTGTTGTATCAGAAAAACCTGCCGATATCTTAAAGGGATTAACAAAACAGGACTTTTTAAACGACTATTCCTTAGAATTTTCAAGCAAAGACACCAATTTGATAACAGATGAAGTAAAATATCAATTTACTCAGAGCTATAACGGATATACTCTTTACGGCTCAGAGCTTTATGCAATAGTTCAAAAAAAATCAATTACAAATGTGTCAGGAACGCTGTTTAATTTGAAATCTGTCAAATATTCTGATTTTGAAATGATTTCGCCTCTCCAGATTTTGCTGGACATCTCCGCTAACTACTCGGGAAACGGAGAAAAGATTTCGTCCGTAAAACAGGCATATTACATTCCACCTGACTCACTTGAATTTAAAAATCTTACTGCAATTCCGTGCTATGTTATAGATTTATCTAAAGGAAAACTGTTTTATGATGCGGTAAATGGCGACTTCCTGATGTATCTTGGAATAAACGGCAACAGTATATTTGATAAAACAGAAGCTTTTTCAAGCATATAAAAAGCACTCAAATGAGTGCTTTTTTATTATATAAATAATTCTACTATGAAAACAACCACGCAGGCAAGTACTGATACCGGAAAGAGTCCTGCACCGAGCCATGCCAGAACAATTCCTGCAATCAAAGCTATAAATCCCGAAACAGGACTTGCTGTTGCTTCTAATATTGACGGGAAAGTCATGACTGCAAGTGTCACATACGGTACATAATACAGAAACGAACGAATAAATTTGTTTTTTATTTCGCCTCTTATGAGTGTAAGTGGTAAAACTCTCACTAAATATGTCACAAGCGCCATTATACTCAAGTAAATCCATATATTATTTCGCATTTTCTTCCTCCTTTACGGGGAACAACAAAGCCGCCACACTCGAAATAACAACAGTAAGCAAAATTATCTGCATACCTGATGACATACCGCTGAAAAGCGGTGTTTTTGCTACAATATAGCTTAAAACCATTGATGCCGTAACTACTCCTGCAATTATTTTGTTTTTCTTCGCGGGCGGAATAATTATTGCAAGAAACATTCCATATAGACCAACGCTTAAAGCACTTACCACATCAGCTGGGAGTATATTTCCCATCACAACACCAAGACAAGTTCCCGTTGCCCAGCCAGGAATTGACACAAGCATCGCTCCGTATGTATAAACAGGGTTTAAGTAGTTTGTAACAGCCATTGAGATACCAAAAAGTTCGTCTGTAAGGTCTGCTCCTAAGAACAGTCTGTGTTTAAACTTTGTTTCGGGGGACAGCTTTTGACTTAGTGCACAAGACATAAGCAAATATCTTGCATTAGCAACAACCATCATTATCGCAAGCTCTATGTAGCTCGCACCCGCGGCAATCAATGTAAACCCTGCAAATTCGCCTGCAGACGCATTTACCAAAAGGCTTGCGATTGTTGCCTGAAACGCTGAAAGCCCGGCATTTTTAGCCGCAATCCCTAAAGTGAACGCAACCGCAAAATATCCGAGCGATATAGGAATTCCGTCTCTCATTCCCTTTTTAAACCATCGTTTATTGTTTATTTCCATTTTCTTCTTCCTTTATGCTTTAAGTCCGATAAAGAGTATATCATATTTTATTGCAAATTTCAAGACAGAACTTTTAAAAGGGTTCGAGCCCCTTTTATTTAATTTTACCAAAAAAAATAACCACCCGCTTGGGTGGTATTTTTTGGTACACCATCGGGGGCAGATATGCTTCGCATCTCTCTTGCTCGGCGACCCAAATGCTTTGCATTTCGGTACCCGCCTTCACACCTTTTTGCTAAAAATATGCCGCCGGCATATTTTATTCACGCAAAAACCCTCTCAGGGTTCGAGCCCCTTTTATTTAAATTTACCAAAAAAATAACCACCCTTGTGGGTGGTATTTTTTTGGAAGAGCCGAACGATTTAGATGCCAGTTTCTTTGCTAAATAGACATCTATTCAACCTTCATCATT
>JAFWXG010000230.1 GCA_017523005.1 Clostridia bacterium | reverse complement strand
TACCACAGAACAAAGAATAAACGATGTATTAAGTTCTTTTGAAAAGTGTGTGTTAGATTTATATATTAACGGCAAATCCTACCATGATATTGCAGAAATTTTAAACAAGAAATCAAAGAGTATTGACAATGCAATACAAAGGATAAAGAAGAAAATTACAAAATGTATGGAGGAAGCCCGTAAGGAAGAGATAAATCATGAAAGTAATAGTTGATGCTGATGCGTGTCCCGTATATAAAAGTGTACTTTTTATATGCGAAGAGAAAAATATTCCTTGTGTGCTTGTTTGCGACTTCAATCATGAACTGAAATCAGACTATGCAAAAGTAATTGTTACGGACAAAGGTAATGACAGTACGGATTTTAAGATTGTGTCAATTCTTGAAAAAGATGATTTAGTAATTACTCAGGACTACGGATTAGCTGCCTTGGTTATGTCTAAAAAAGCCAAAGCCATGCACCATTCAGGAACAATATATACAAATGAAAATATAGATAAACTTCTTTTTGAGCGTTTCTTATCTTCCAAACAAAGAAGAGGAGGAATAAGAACGGGTAACATGAAGAAGTTTATCAAACATGATGAACAAAATTTTATAGATAAGTTTACAAATTGGATTGAAATGAGTAAGTCAGATATTAAGGAGTAGAAAGAAAATGACAACGATATACTTGTTGCGTCATGGAGAAAGCGAAGCAAATTTAGGGGATAGATTTGCAGGGCATACAGACGCAAACCTAACTGAAAAAGGCTTTAAACAGGCAAAACTTGCAGGAGAATATTTAAACCAGTATGATATAGATGTAATTTATGCAAGTCCTTTAAAAAGAGCATATAATACAGCAAAACCAATATCAGAATTAAAGAAGTTGCCTATCATTACTGATGAAGGGTTAATGGAAATAAATGGCGGAGGTTGGGAAAATCTTTCTTTCTCAGAAATAAAGGCAAAATTTCCTGATGATTATGGACTCTGGATGACTGATATAGGAAACGCTAAATGTAATGATGGAGAAAGCCTGAAAGAGCTTTACGACAGAGTAGTAAAAACCATAACAAAAATTGCGACAGAAAATTCAGGAAAGACAATATGTATTGCAACTCATGCAACTCCCATAAGAGTTTTTGAGTGTTTTTCTCAAGGTAAAGATGTGTCATTTACAAACGATATTGAATGGGTTCCAAATGCATCGGTTACAGCGTTTTCGTTTGACGGAGAAAAATTTAGTCAAATTTTCAGGGCAGAAAACAGTTATTTACAAGGTATTGCAACAAAACTTCCTACAGATATTTAATTAAAAAAGAAGGGTTGATTTAATATGAAAAAGTTTTACACAATGAAAATTGCAGGGATTGAAAGAGATTTGGAGCTTTTTCCTATTTCCGACAAGCTTAAAATTGCTGCATTTATAATGTTTGGGGATGTGGAAATCACAAAGGCTTGTGCGGCCGAGCTTTTAAAGAAAGTGCCGGAACACGATATTATGATTACAGCAGAAAGTAAAGGTATTCCGCTTTTATATGAAATGGATCGTCAGGAAAATGCATCTAATTATATTGTTGCTCGCAAAAAAGAAAAAGTATATATGAAAAATGTAATTCATACAGATGTTCAGTCCATAACAACAGTAGGCGGACAGGATTTGTGTATTGGCGAGAATGATATCAATGCTATGAAAGGCAAGAAAGTGCTAATAGTTGATGATGTAATAAGCACAGGCGGTTCTCTTGCTGCAGTTGAATCACTAGTTAATCAGGCTGGCGGTATTATTGTTGGAAAGGTTGCTGTCCTTGCCGAAGGAGATGCAGTTGATAGAGAAGATATTACATACTTGGAAAAATTACCGCTCTTTGACAGTGAAGGAAATCCTATTTTATAAAATTAAAAGCATCAACTTAAAAAAGTTGATGCTTTTGTTTTTGGAGCGGGTAATGGGAGTCGAACCCACCTATCAACCTTGGGAAGGTCGCATTCTACCGATGAATTATACCCGCGGAATAAATAAAGTATATCACAATTTCTTTTAAAAAACAAACAATTTACTTAATAATCCAAGAATTTATTCCATGATAAAGATTTGTTGCTTTGGGAGAAAATTCTCCGTGTATTTTGTTTGATGTCATTAAAATGTTAGTTTTGTAGCAAAGACTTATAATTGGCATGTCTTTAAGCAGAAGTTTTTGGATTTCCTGAGCGTAAACCATTTTTTGTTTTGAATCGACGGTGTTTGAAAAACCATCTAACAGGCTATCCATGTAAGATGAGCTGTATATAAGATTATTATATGAAGATTTGAGCAGAAAACTTAAATCCTGACTTTCAGGAATGTTAATTTCTCCTACATACATGGTGTAATTTTCTTCTTCGATTGCTTTGATATAATCATCAAAAGGAAGTTCTGTTACTGAAACATTCATATTGTTTTCATTTAATGCTTTTGCTATGTGTTGTGCAATTTTCTTTTTTGTATCGCTTTCACTATTTACTAAAATATTAAAAGTGTAATCTTCGGTTTCGCTCTCATCTAAATATTTTTTTGCAAGCTCTTTATCATAGTTAAAATCGCCATCATAAAGATTTGAATATATAGAGCTTGGCTTAAAAGGGGAGTTTGTTTTCACACAATAATTTACAAAGACTTCCTCTAATAATTTATCTTTGTCTATCAGGTGTGCAATTCCATATCTTGCTTTATAGTCACTTAATATAGTTGAATTATTATTAAACCCTAAGTACAAAAATGTGTCTGTCACAAAGTTTGTAGCAGCAACATTAGTTTTGGATGTAAGTTTTGAAAGAGTAGTCATGTCTGCATTAAAAACATCAGTTTCAGCAGAAATAAAACTATTTGCTT